>CAZAHZ010000060.1:0-14524 GCA_964485055.1 uncultured Candidatus Cloacimonadota bacterium | reverse complement strand
TACGACAACCTGGGGCTATTATTGTATATCCCTTTCAGGGAAAAAAAGTCAATTCGCTAAAATTGACAAATCTAGAGAAAATGTGCATAAAAATTCATCATAAGTTTTTCTTATCCTTATTTTTCAATAAGTTAAGTTGAACAGTCTCGAAAAGTTCAATTCCTAATTGATTTTCATGTAATCCAAATATGAACTGATGTCAATTTTACCTCAATTGGTTTTTTCTATCTCTCTCATTCTCATATCTTCACGCTTTCACATTTTCCCTCTTCCTCTGTGATTTCTGTGCCCTCTGTGGTGAAAAGTCTTCTTTTCTCATTTCTTCAGATGCTGATTCAACTCCTCAACCAGTTCATCTACATTAGTACACGGATTTTGATTATAAGGATTATGAACGTGATGCTTTTCTCGCAGAACAGTTTCTATTTCCTAACTTCTAATAATCTATAGGTCTTATAAGTCCTATATGTCCTATATGTCCTATATCTCTTCCCCCTCCCTCAGATCTCCCTATTACAATAGCGTAGCCTTAGAGAATAAATAGAGAATAACAACTTAGCAAAATCTAACATTATTTTGTTAGATTGTGCTTTGTTGTTATTCTTTATAGTTACAATTAGGCTGGGAAGAAGCTATGGCAATGGTTTTAAGAGACTATGGAATATATATAAAGAGATGGGTAAAGAGTGATTATAAAGGCGTGAGAGGCTGTTTATGGTAGTAAAGGAAATTGAATTGAAGACTATTTCAGGGAGATGGTGAAATTATTTTAGAGCATGTTCTGGGGATCTATATCTATGATCATTCTGGTGGAATTGGGGAGTTTGAGATTTTGCTGGATGAGGGTGACGGCTTTGTTCATGATCTGGTTGTTACGGGCTTTGATGAAAATGTGGTAGCGGAATTTCAATTTAATTTTAGTAAGTGGGGCAGGAGCGGGTCCTATCAGGAAGAGATCATCTTTGGGGAACAATTTTTTTATATGATCAAATATGGGCTGATTTTTGTCGAGCGAATTGATAAGTGCTTTTTCATTATCAGCGGAGAAGATTAATCTTGTAAGGCGGTAGTAGGGAGCATAGTGGAGGATTTGGCGCAGATCGAGTTCAAGTGAGGCAAAGGCGGGGAAATCCTGGCTGGTGGCACAGGTGATGGCGTAGTGCGAAGGATTATAGGTCTGAATGATGACATCTCCTGCGATATCACCGCGACCGGAGCGACCGGCAACCTGGGTGAGTAGCTGGAAAGTGCTTTCACCGGCACGGAAATCGGGGAAACTTAAACCGACATCAGCGGAGATAACTCCCACGAGGGTGACATTGGGGAAATCAAGACCCTTAGAGATCATTTGAGTGCCAAGGAGGATGTCTATGGAGCCATCTTTCATGCGGTCAAACATGGTCTGGTAACTATCAGCACTGGAGGTGGAATCGGAGTCCATTCTGAGGATACGAGCCTGGGGGAAAATGATCTTGAGCTGTTCTTCAATCTGCTGAGTACCGGGAGCGCCGAAATTAAAGAGAAAGCTGCCACAATCGGGGCACTTGCGGGGTACTGGTTTATTTAACCCGCAATAATGACAGAGCATGGTATCATTAAAAGAGTGATAATTAAGACTGATATTGCAATTGGGGCATTTGATCAGCAAACCGCACTTGATGCACTGGATAAAGGAAGAATGTCCGCGGCGGTTCTGGAAAAGAATGATCTGCTGTTTTTTCTTCAGCCTATCATCAATTAGTTCGATCAGGGCATTAGAAAAGAAGCCTTTGACTTCTTTATTTTGTCTCATATCAACAATTTTGACGGCAGGCAGATTAAAACTTCCGGGACGTTTTGTTAACTGGAGCAGGGAATATTTACCGATGGAGGCATTATACCAGCTTTCCAGAGAGGGAGTGGCACTTCCGAGAACGATGACCGCTTTTTCCAGAAAGGCACGCATAACTGCCAGGTCTCGCCCGTTATAACGGGGTGTGCTGTCCTGCTTGTAACTGTTTTCATGCTCTTCATCCACGATAATGATACCGATATTACGGAGTGGAGCAAAGATGGCACTGCGAGCACCGATAACAATACGGCTCTGTCCTTTTCGGATATTCTGCCACTGCTGCCAGCGCTGGCGGTCATTGAGCCGGCTGTGGAGGATGGCTATATTTTCACCAAAAGCATTATAGAAGCGTTCAACCATCTGGGGAGTGAGTGAAATCTCCGGGACAAGCATCAGGGCAGTTTTGCCCTCCTGCAGGGTTTTGCTGATAGACTGAATATAAACTTCAGTCTTACCGCTGCCGGTAATACCGTAAAGGAGAAAGGTTTTGAATTCAGCAATATCCAGGGCAGCTTTAATATTTTTGATAGCGTCTTTTTGTTCATCATTGGGAATGATGGTTTGCATAGTTCTGTAAAGAGGGAACAGAGTATCGGTAGGCATGATTTCACGAGGTTCGATGGAGATCAGTTTTTTATCACGGAGAGCTTTCACGAGGCTGTATGAATAGGAAGCGGCAATAATGCTGAGCGGGAATACTTCGCCGGTGCTGCAAATAAAATCATATAGTTCTTTTTGTTTGGCAGTCAGTTCTGGGGGAGTAGGGATAATATTTTTTATAACAAAATTAACGACTTTCTTTTTAATTTTATTATCAAAGGTTCTCTTGATCTCGATATAGTTAGATTCTTCCAGTTCTTCAAGGTGGATATAAAACGCAGAGCCTTTATATTCATCTTTAATTTTTTTAACAGGAGTCCAGATATTTTCATCAAGAAGCTGGATAATTTTTAATGCTTCGCCACTCAAGGGGGAATAATCCGTATTTTCAGTGAGCCTAAGCTCAAGCTGGATAATAACGTCAAGCGCACCGGGGAGCATGGCAAAGAGAGATTGTCCGAGAGGAGTATGATAATATTCACTGAGCCATTGAGCGAGTTTGAGGATAGATTTGGGCATAAGTTGAGAATTATCAATCAGTTCGACAATAGGGAGATATTTAATATCGGGAGATACTGTGGTGGCTTCCTGCCAGACAATACCGGTGTAGTATGCTTTCCGTAATTGAACAATAACGCGGGAGCCGCGAACCAGTTCAGTTGATGAGGAATAGGTAAAAATTTTATCTATTGCCAGTGGTAAGACAATATCATAAAAGAACATCAGGGTCTGAGCAGATAATTTCTGGATAAGATATATTGCACTTTAACCGAGGAAGTGATCTGCCAGCGTCTGATAGTATCCTGGCATTTGGTAATAAAACCGCGAGAAAATACGGAACCGGCAGTAGTTTTGCAATCCACCGCAGTGATGCCTTCGGGACTGATCGTGATGATGAAATCAATCGAGCCATTCTGAGGAATGATCATATTTTCCTGAGTGTAGATATTATCAATCTGGTAGCTGAGATTCATGATCAGGGGAATGATATGCTTCAATTCCTGCTTTGTCTGGCTGGTAACGGGAATAAAGTTGATTTCGTTTAAATTTTTTCGGGTTAGATCAGGTATCTGCATTTTAATATAGAGGTTATAATCGGCAGGTTCGGCGGATTTGAAGGAATAGTCAGTATCACTTTCATCAACGCGGTTATATTCGCCGAGACCGGAATCAAGCTTCAGATTGGAAAAGAGATCAAGATCGTTAAGTGCATCCGTGTCAATCACAAGAGTGGTATCAGAAAGCGAGAAGCGGTCAAGCTCAGTTTCCAGGCTGTTATCAACCAGATCAGTTCTAAGCAGGTCATCTGCAGCGGGAAGATAAGTCATGATCTGGGGATCCTGATCAATGGAAAGTAACTCTCTCTGGAAAAAATATCTGCCATGGCGGGGCTTATCGAGCGGGAAGCCAAATTCATCCTGATAATCATTGAGAGCGGCATCAAGAAGAGCGATATTAATAATGAACAGAATAAGTAGAATATTTTTCATGGTGATACCTAATACAACATTTCGTTAGCAGTTTTCAGCTTGTTATCCAGATCAATATCTTCGTCAAATCTTTTGAGGGAGATCATAGTTTGTCGGCGGGGCATAAAGCTATGATGGACTGGTTTAGAGAGGTCTCGTTTCAGTTGAGGTTTGAGCTTTTCTTCAGTGGGGGTGGCAGGTTTGGATTCGGGAGGAGGAATTTGGGTAGAAACCTGAGCGGTAAGCAGGTTGACTGCCAGCAGAAAAAGGAGCAGGCAGCCGGGAAGTAGATTATTCTTCATTTTCATTAACTCCAGGGATCTGCATCAGCATTTTATTCGCCTGAGCAGCATCAAATGTACCGGCATAATTGACCTTTATTTCTTGCAGAGTAGTCTGGGCGGCAGGGATGTTATTCATGGCGAGATAAATTTCAGCAATATGCAGGAGAGTTTGAGGTCTTTTTGCACCGGATTGGGGTAGCAGATCATTGTATATATCGAGGGCTTTTTGAAATTCGGAGATATTCTGATAAGATTCCGCCATCAGGAAACGGGCATTGAATGCCAGCCTGTTATCGGGATTATCCTTGAGGAATACTTCAAAAGCAGTGGCAGCTTCCTGGAAATTATTGTATCGGAAAGACATCAGGGCTTTTTTATATTGAAATTGAACTGTGTTTGAAGTGGTATATATCTTCGGGACGGTCTTTCTCTCGGCAGCAGCAGGCATTTTGATAATTCTTTGAGCCTTTAGGGCAATATCACCTCCGGCAACCAGATCCGCAAGATAATGACCGGGATAGTCATTGACAATCTGCTGCCAGTACCGATCACGCAAATCGGTATTTCCATTTTTCTGGGCACACTGACCGAGTCTGTAGAGTGAATTCACAGTTTTATTGCCATCGCTGGAGACGACATCCAGGTATAAATCAGCAGCTTCAGAGTAGTCTTCTTCCTGGAAACGGGTTTCGGCTTCCATAAATAAACTGCTGTAGGCGAGTGGATGTTCGGGATATTTACGGGAAATACTGGCAAATCCCTTTCGGGCAGTTTTATACTTACCTTGCTTGTAGTTTTGAATATAGCTACGGTATTTCATAGTAATTTTGCGTTCTTTGGAGCTGGATTTGGAGCTGGCAAGCAGTTCTTCCTGTTCCCTGAGCTGGTCAAATGTAAGCTTGATCACCTCAGTCAGGTAATGATCCGGATATTCCTCAATCAGCCGGTTCCAGTAGGCATAAGCTTTCTTTTTATCACCGGAGGCATTGAAACAATGTCCGAGCCGGAGCAGGGCATCGGGAGTTTTTTCAAGTTCAAAATCTATCACCTTCTCAAAAATTTCCATAGCCTTACTAAATTGACCCATGTTGTAATAGCATTCGCCGGCAAAATAGAGGGCATTATATGTGAGTTTGTGTCCGGGATATGAGGAGATAAAATTCATAAACTTGATTTGAGCGGAATTGTAATCACGGTTCTGGTATTCAGCAAAAATTTTATTAAATTCAATTTCAATCTCTTCATTAGCATAGGATTCTTCAGCGATCATCAATTTTTCATCGAGCATGACAATTGCCCCGCCTGCGTCGCGGATACCCCATTCATTAAGCCGGGTAAGTGATTTTCGAGTCCAGAGATCATTATAGCTGGAATTATCATAGAACTGGAATAATAAATTCTGATAAAATCTGGCAGCGGCAAGCTGGAAATCGAAGGAATATTCTCTGCCTTCGGCAATCACGCTTCTTTTTAATTCACTTTGCAGGTAGTTATTATCTTCAAGTTCAGGTCTATTAAGCTGGTTTGATTTGACCACGAAATTTTTGATCTGCTGGTCAACCACTTCATAGCCATGGTCATAAGCGGCAGCCACAGCCCAGACAGCATGAGTATAATCCGCAGTTTTAAGCTGATATTTACTGCCATCCTGCAGAATCGTCATAATGTTATTTCTGAAATCATCGCATTTCTGCAGGGTCTGTCCGATCAGGTCTTCACCGGCGACCATATTTTCCTGCCAGCGGGTTTCGGCGGAAACCGGAATTAATTCCTGAGGTTTCTGCAGGAGGAAATTATTTTCGATCAGGCTGACCTCCAGCTTCAGGTTTTTGAAATAATCAGCATAAGAAAGATATTTTTCAAAGAGAAGGTTATCCTCGGAGAAGTCAATTTTGAGGGTGTCAACATTGAGGGCGTTGGCGATCTGCAGAAATTCGCTGATGTCCTGGCGAAGTGCGCCGTATTCCTTTTCACGAAAAAGAGAATTAATGCTTTCCTTGAGTTTTTTTAATTTTCGGATACTGGTTCTGAAATTGTCAGTATCACTATAAATCAGGTTAAGGTCAACTAACGAATAATCAGGATACTTTTTTATGAAATCTGCAGTAAGCTGAGCACATTTTTCCTGATCATCAATATCTTGATAAACTCTGAGGGCATTAAGATAAATGCTTTCTGGTCTTTCTCTGCCCAGATCATACTTGAGATGATCATTGAAAAGTTGCAAGTATAATTCAGCAGCTTGATTTTTTTCATTTAATTTATTCTCGTAGATATCTATGATCTGCAATTTGGCTCGGAAAGCCTCATTTGAGCCGGGATACCTTGAGATAAAATCTTCCCGCAAGGCGAGGGCACGCGGGAAATCTTCCAATTTATCAGCCTCCTGCCAGGTATTTCGATAAACAGAAATAGTCTGAGTCAAATTCTGGCGGACGGCGATAATATTGAGAAGTTCATTGACTTTCAGGTCATCGCCGAGGTCTTCATAAACATCAATTGCGCAGGTGAGGAAATCAAGACTTTTTTCGGGATAGATAGCTTCCAGTTCAAGCGAGAGCCTCAGAAATTCATCAGCAGCCAGATTGTATTTCTTTTGCGCAAGCAGGTTTTCGGCATTCTGCCGGACAACTTCAATGATATTTTTATATACGTCAGACTGGGCATAACCCATCGTGAAATTCATTGCCTGCCGTAAATATCCTTCGGCAGTGGGATAATCTTTTTCAAGCAGAGCAATTTCGGCAGCACGCCTGAAAGCATCAGAGATGATCTCATTTTCGGCTTTTAACGCAGTGACTGTGAGATAATCAGAAATTGCTTCCTGATAACTGGCGCGGTTAGTGAGAAATTCTGCCCGCTTGAAGATCACGCGTGCTAATTCGTTTTGATGAATTTCCCATTCTATATCATTGCGTAATATTTCTTCATAACGCCGGGAAGCGACAATATAAAGCGAGTCAACATTACGGAGATCACTTCTTGCCAGGATCAGGCTGTCAGTCTGGGTCAGATTATATAACTTTTCATAACAGAAGAAGATATTTTTCTCAAAATCTATCTGTTCTTCATGTAGTGGATAATACTCATTATATTCTTTTAGATCCCGCAAGGCATAAAGGTAATCATCAGGACTATTAGTTGTCTGAGCAAGTTTCTGGCTCATATAAACCAGATTCTTGCGGTATTGCTTTTGTTTTTGCAGAGAGAGGGGAGACTCGAATTTTTCATACCCGCCAAAATCATTAACCAGAACCCGGTATCTGAGATAGTTGTTTTTGTCCGGTGAGGAAATGAAGTCATTGTATGTACTCGGTTCATTAAATTCGATATTATTTCTGATGATCTCAACAGCAGTCAGGATATCCTTATTTTTATTGGCTGCATACCAGTTTGAAAGAGGATTGAACTTAGTCAGCATCTCATCACGAACGGCATTTATTGCTTGAGTGGCGTTTTCCAAACCACCGGAGATATCGGGATATTTCCGGTAAATATCAATTTTGGCATCAGCAATCAGGGGGGCATCGGCAGAAAGAGGAAAAAGCTCCTGGAAAGTTTCGTATAAACCAATGGCTGCCTGCGGTTTATCGGCTTCCAGCAGTTGATCTGCCACGGCTAATATTATCTGTTTTTTTCGATCTTCACTGATCAGGTCAGCGAGGCGTAATTCCATTCTGGCAGTTGTGGCACTGCTATTTTCAAAATCCAGATTTTCATCACGGGAAAAGGTCCAGGCGATATTATTTACGGCATCCTGAGCCAGGATTTCATCATTTTTCAGGTTCGGTATGCTATCAAGCTGGTTTAAGAGAGAAAATTCAACTTTCATGGCAGAGTCTGTTTCCTGCAGGGCAAACAAAGTCCAGGCTTTACCGGACAAAGCAAGCAGATAAAAATCTGAGTTTTTTTTACTTAATGCCATGGCATAATAGTCAAGTGCCCGGAGATAAGCAACCCTGCTACTATTTTCTTCTCCAATTGAGTAATATATTTCTGCCAGGCGCCAGGCAGTTTCACTATAATAAGATGATGTGGGATGCTCCTCTATAAGCCTCTTATAATAATATAAGGCATCATAGAACAAAGTTTCACTGTAGAGCAACGAATCAGGTACGACCTGGTAATTCTGGCTGAGCATCTGTCTTGCCTGTCCATTGGCGAGGATTGCTCCCTGGTAACTGTAATAGCCGATATTATAAAGAACTATATCCTTAAAATTAAAATCACGGTTATAGAGCAGAATCTGCCTGTAATAGCTGGCAATTTTCAGGGGATTGTTACGGTCAATTTCACAACTGAGTTCCGCCAGGTTAAAATACAGTTTATCTAATTCATCAGCATTGGGATTATCCCTGATCATCTGCTGAATACGGTTATAGACTTGTCTTTTATAATCAATTTTACTATTATACTGGAGGTTTAATTGTGATTCGATATCCTGAGCAAAGAGCAGACTTGAGGTCAGCAGGATTATTAATAATACCAGTTTATTTCTGATTTTCATTAGTTATCTTTTTCCTGAATTCTACATATTCCTGATCAAGGAGTCTGGATTGCCGAAAGAGAATATCCAGTAACGTGTTCTCATACATCTGGTTTTCATCCGATAAAGATTCCACCATGGCAGTGATAGTTTCCACATACTGGCTGCGAATTTCGTCCTGCGAATCGGCAAAACTTTCAACTTTATCTGATAATTGCGGAGTAATATCAGCGGAGAAGTCATCAATAAAGGACTTTTCATTCTTTTTCAGAGTTTCATTGTTTTTTTCAATCATTCCGCGTTTTTCAGCGATAAGATCTTTTTCCTGATTAGTGAGCGTATTTTTGAAAGCCCAGCTTTCCAGATCAGAAATGATCGCCAGGTTCGCGCTAATCAATGTATCTGCCATTTCTGCCAGAGCAGAGATTTCCGGAACCTTATAATCTAGACCCAGATGATTGATATCGAACCAGACATCGCGGCTGAATGCCAGGTAAACTTTCTGCTCTGCCATGAATTTTGCCAGCATATAGGCTTCGGCAGATTTATTGCTCAGCTTCTCTACATAGTTAACCACCTGCAGATAGACCACGGAAGAATCCGTATGGCTCATTTTATAATTCTGGATCGAAGGCAACCTCTTCAGCATAGGATTACGGGAATACCGGACAAAAGCCTCATAGTTAGCCAGCGTGACAGTATAGGCAAAATATTCTTCTTCCAGCATTTTGAGATATAGCAGGCGTTCACTATCCAGACCTTCGCTGAAGGCTTCTATTTCCTTTCTATTTGCCTGGAACTGCTCTTCCAGAATATTTAACTGGCTATCAACCTGTTTTCTTCTCTCCAGACTGAGTGTTTCTGTGATCAGGTCATGCAGAAGGACAGAATAATTCTCCAGAAGTGCATATTTCTTATTAAGTGCCAGCATCAGTTTATCATTTTTATCAATGATCTCTCGTAGATGTTCGCGACCGCTTTCATAGTTTCCTCGATCCTGCTCTATGATAGCTGTAAAATATTTTGCTGCGACATAGTATTTACTTTTTGAGGGCTTTTCTGTGATCTTTTGGTAGTAATTGATTGCCTGAGCATATTCTCCGAACTTCTTGTAGATCGTGGCAATTTCATATAAAATATCATCAGGGATATCTTTCTGTAATTGCGCATACTGGTCATAAAGATTGATTGCTTCCTGGTTATTCTCTGAGATAGCGTATAATCTTGCCAGTGACAGGTTAATAAAATTATAATACGGTGTTTCCGGTGAATAACGGTATTTTAGAGTGACAAAATCATTGATCGCCTGAGTGATATTGCCATTTTGATAGATGATCAGCGCAGACATGCAATAAGCACGCAAGCCATATTCGTCATCATTAGTCAAACGGCGAAAGACTGTGGCTGCTTCATCCAGTTTGCCGGTATTATACATGGATTGACCCAGCCACCAGCGTTGACGTGGAGAATTTATACCCCTGTAGATAGGAAATACGGAAATGTAATCATTATAATTTTTCAAGTTGAAATATATCTCTTCCAGGAGAAGAACGATTTCGTTCCTGTTTTGAGGGTCTATATTCTCTGTTAGATTTTTTTCCAGTATGCGTCTGGCTTTTTCATATTGACCATCCATTACATCAAGCCGTGCTTCATAGTATTGCATACGTTTTTCGGGGAAATAGTTCTTGATATCAAGAGCCTCTATGCCTTTGTATATTTTATTAATTTCCCAGATTTTTTTCACTGCCCGTTCTGTGTCATTAGATTCAAAAATCACGTCCAGCTCCGACAGGTCTTTTTCAAAAAGTTCTCTGATTGTTGTCAGCTTTTCCTGTTTATGCAGTTTCATCACCTGACTTCTTTTATTCAACAGGTTCTGATAGTAGGCAACTTCTTCATCTAATAATGCCAGATCAAAAGACTCCTTGCGGATCTCTTCCAGAAGTGCTGTGCTGGAAGCCTGCTGTGACGAGAGAGATTGGTATAGCACAACTAAGATCAATATAAAAAAAATGATTCTGGATTTCATTTATTCTTCTTCAAGCAATTTTTTTAATCTATTTAATTCTTCTTCCGTATCTTGTCTTTGTTTTTTTAATTTCTGCAATTCCTCGAACATGGGTAATTCCTGGTAAACTGAAACATCCTCACCGGGCAATACGTTTTCCACAATCACTCGCCGCTCAATCAAAGGCGATATCGTTTTATAATAACTGTAGTAATCCTGACGGTCATTGATCTTTTGCTCCGAAAATCTATCCAGAGTATAGACTATGTTCAGACCCAGATTAACACTACCTTCATCCAGCACAAATTTGAGTGATTCTTCCAGGCGGAACACACTGAATTGATACGTGAAATGACGGGAATAGATATTAAGACCGGCATTAATATTCTCACCATCAATTTCGCTATATAAACTAAGAAATCTGGTCGGTTTAAAATCTAAAGCAACAAAAAAACCATTCATATATTTTGCTACAGAGCCCTCGCCTTTGAACCTTCGCAAACCCCACCCAAGATAACCTGCCATTTCTATATACTCCAGACCGGTAATATTGGAAACCATGATCGCTGTTTTGGAAGCTACCACATAAGGCGAATTCTTGATCAAATCATCCTTACTGCCTACCAGACCTTCTTCGTAATTGGGATAATTGTCATTAATAACCGTGGAAAACACATTGGTCATACCTATAGAAAGTTGAGGAATACTTTTCTTTTCCTTCAGCACCTGCAGCTTCAGATTCACATAAGGAACACCATAATTGTTCAATATAAATCCGACCTCTCCATAATCATACAAACCCAGGTTAATATTGGCGATTGCATTAAAAAAGATGTCAGTGGAGCCATCTTTTGTAGAATTTGTTATGCCAGGAACCATGGCAACACTGATAGTTGCCATCTTATGGGGTAATATGTACGCATCCGGGATATTTATTTTATCTCCCTGGAGAGTATATGGTATTGCAAGTAGCTGTAAACCCGCTAATATTAACAAAAATATAAGAATCAGGGATTTCCTCATTTATCTGTCTCCACATTTTTTTAAATTAATATTTTCTTTATTCTCAAAGTCAAGTTATTTTTATATTATGAGAGAATATATTAAGAGAATCAAAGGAAAGGCAGCCGAAAAAACAGCCCGCCGGTTTCTGAAAAAGAAGGGCTATAAGATTATAGAGAATAATTTTACCTGCAAAACTGGTGAAATTGATATTATCGCTTTTGACGCTCAATATAGTGAACTGATTTTTGTTGAAGTGCGTTTTCGTGAGGCTGGCATTGAGGCTGCACTCACCAGTATCAATCGTCCCAAGCAACTCAGAATAATCCGCGCAGCTAATTATTATCTCCTGATCAATAAGAAATATGCTGAGTCATTCACCCGCTTTGATGTCATTGCCCTTACTCTTAACGAGAAAAAGAAATGGCTGATCCAGCACATCCCCGATGCCTTCCGCACCTGAATTATTCCAGCAGTCTTTCATCAAAATCATTTCCCAGATATTCTTTCCAGTTATAATATGTGGTTTCTCCATCATTATCATCAGAACTGTAGATCAATTTGTAATTTCCACTGGTCAGACTATCTATAAATATATAGTTGGCAATTTTTTTCATCCTGTATTTCCAGATTTCATAGTTTTTTACTACGCCACTATTGAAATTCTGCTCTGTGCTGTTTATAATATTGGAAAACTCATGTTCGCCCAGATTGGTTGTCATCTTCCTTATTTCATAAGGTTTCCCATATTTAATATAAATCCTGCCCATATCCGTTGTCCAGCCTGGTTTAAAATGGGAGAAAAATTGATTGGCATAAAGTATCCGGTCTTTGGTCTGTTCCAGAAATTCATTTCTTCTTGTTGTCGGATTAGGGTTTTGAGCTTCCCAGAATTTGTTTAGATAATTTGATTTACCTTCCAGGGAGAGAGTTTTAAAAATGTTTTTTTCATTGGCATTCATAAAATAACTGACTAACTTAATGTCATTTTCCAGCTCTGGAAATAGTCTTACCGACGCTGTTTTACGAGAATTTATGCAGAAAAAATCCTCTACCTGATCTCGTTTTGAGGTTAGCTTATCACGATATTTTATTATCAGATTGTAGTAACCATCATTATATTCGCTGATATTTAATCTGCCCTGGAGGATAACAATATTGCTATTATCATCACTTAATTCATGGCGGATGGAATCAATCTTTGTTTCCCCGGATTTGATAATAATATCCTGCTCCAGAATATATTTGCCATTATCAGCTTCAAACAGGTTCTGCGCCTGCTGATAATATTCAATGAACCCCATCTCTTTGTAAAATGTGTGGTTAGGTTTCACATTATAGAGATCATCTCCCCGATGGAACTTTACCAGATATTCCGTGGTGTCAACCTTCACGTAGGATGATAATTCCAGGTCACTAACCAGACCATCGCTATCCAGGGGCAGAAATTCAGATTGCCACAGATACGCATTTTCTGTGTGAACATCAATAAATTCTACTTCCAATTGAAAGTCATTTCCCGTCAGGGTCAGCGTGATCTTATCTAGATATTCTTCCTCACTGTAGGCTTTGGTTGCGTCACTGATTATGATCTTGTTGGTAAATGAATCTCCCTTTACGGTTTTATCATCACGCTTTATGGCAATATCAACAAATATTTCTGCCTCCAGACCGTAATCCCCCTCAACAAAATCTACTGCATTATATGGAAATGAATAGTTTATTTCCACCTGGTTATTGCCATGACCAGCATAAAATCTGTTGCTGTCCACATAAACACCCAGCTCTCCAGCAAACAGCAATGCTCTCAACGCAATTAATATTGCAATTATACCCGATTTCAACTTTCCTCCTAGGTCAACATTAATTTGGGTTGCTTACCTGATATCTCAAAGACCTGGCTGAGAAATTCCTCTGTTACTTTGATTTTCCGGTTAGTTTTACACAACAATGTACTGAATTCTTCAGTTTCCACTATTAATTCTAACTGAATATAATGCTTCGGATCAGTATATCTGTCTATGATTTCGCAAAATTCTGTGGTTACAAGGTCTTGCCCGATTGGCAATTTCAAGCTACCGCTTTGATTTAAAGGAAATTTGTCCAGTTCATAAATCCTGTTCGGAGCTATTCGCAGTGAACCATCTTCCAGAGAATTATTTCTCCCTTCAATCAATAATTCCTTGCCTGCTACCATTTTACTGATATAAAGGTTATTTTTCTCATTGAACAAACCTAATTCATATTTACCGCTTCTGTCTTCCATTCCGATTATAGAATAAGCTTTGCCTTTTTTATTTATCCTTTTACTGATCGTTGTAACCAGTCCGGCAATAAAGATATGTTCCGGCAAACTGTTATTTTCATTGGTAAAGGAAGCAGCTTCCAGATTTATAATCGAATTTATTATATGCTTATATTTTTCCAGAGGATGACCTGACCAGAAGAAACCCAGTACTTCCTTCTCTTTTTGAAGTCGTGTATTAAAATCCCATTCCTCTATTTTAGGTAATTGAGGCATAACTACCACGTCTTTGTCTTCTGCAAATTCTTCAAACAATGTCATCTGTCCCCGCATTTTTTCCTGATGGACTGACGACGCAAAATCTATCGCCTGCTGCACCACTTCATATATCTGAGCCCTGCTGCCCTGCAGGTCATCCATTGCTCCCGCGGCTATCAAACTCTCTAACACGCCCTTATTCACAGCCTTGGCATCTGAACGCGTACAAAAACTCCAGATATCTTCAAATTTCCCGTTTGCTTCGCGTTCTTCGATGATCTTTGTCATCGCTGCTGCTCCCACATTTTTGATCCCCTTCAACCCATATAGTATTTTAT
>CAZAHZ010000059.1:0-14525 GCA_964485055.1 uncultured Candidatus Cloacimonadota bacterium | reverse complement strand
TCAGTGCCTGGTGGAGAAATAGCAGAATTAGGGAGCAGGATCGGCGGCTGGGGAAACGGAATGCATTTCAACTGGTGCTCTACAGCAATTGGGATATTGCCACAAAACCTGACAGAACCTGTTGCCGGACAGGATATTGTGCCTGGAGATAAAATAATCAGCCTGGCGAGTCGTGGTTTCAGGAGTAATGGTTTTTCTTTGTTACGGAAGATATTGTCTGAGAAGTATGGAGATAACTGGCATGAGGCAATATACAATGATAAATTAAAATGGGGTAAAGTGCTTCTTACTCCCAGCCTGATTTATGCTCCGCTTATCACAGAAATGATCACAAAAGGAGCTCAAATCAAGGGTATAGCTCATATAACCGGTGGAGGAATTGCCGATAATCTGAATAGAGTATTGAAATTGACTAAAACGGGAGCCAATCTTGATAATCTATTTAAACCTCAAGAATTTATGCTCAAAGTGCAGGAACTTGGTGTTATCAGTGAAGAACAGGCATACAGGATCTGGAATATGGGTAACGGGATGCTGCTGGTTGTTCCATGCAATAAAGCAGAAGAAATAAATACTAATATCATCCGGTTCGGTTATCGCAGTCAAATAGCAGGTGAGATCACTGATAAGCAGGAGATAGCACTTTCATCCAAAGGTATTCATCCAGAAATTTTATTCCATGATACTAAATACATGTAAGGCAGATTGATGATCAATCAAATCCAGTTAGTTTTAAAATCTTTTATCAGGGATAACAAAGGTGAGCGGATAGAGGAGCAGGCAAAAAATTATTTGAGTATTGTGACAGGTAAAGTAAGAACCAGTAAAATATTTAATATAAGCTATTCTCTAACTGGTGAACAAGTGCTGCAATTTGCTGAAAAAGGATTGAAAGATAATATAATTCACGATGCCTATATAAATCAAATTCATCATGATACTGGTTATTCCAGTTTTGTTCTGGTTGCAAAATTACCCGGTGTTACTGATGATGAAGGAATTTCTGCCCAGAAAACTCTGGCTGATCTCTTTGACCTTGATATTGATGTCAGAAGACAGCATATCTTCTCTCAGGAATTATTTTTATTCCAGAACAGGCTCAGTGATGACCTGCTAAAGACTCTGGCAGAAACACTGTTAGGCAATAAACTGATAAATCATTTTGAATTTGGTAATGTTAGAGAACAAATTCTCTATATTCCGGAAGTAAAAATCAAAGAACAACCAGCGATGAAAATAATTGATCTGGCAATCAGTGATCAGGGCTTGCTGGATATTTCCAAAGAACGGCTTTTATCATTAAATCTGGCAGAAATGAAGGCTATCAGGGCTTATTTTAAAAAAGAAAAAGTCATTGAAATAAGAACGAAGCACGGCATTAGTCCTCAAATTACTGATTGCGAACTGGAAGTGATCGCTCAGACCTGGTCGGAGCACTGCAAGCACAAGGAATTTGGAGCTTTGATAAATTATAAAAATGAAGAAACGGGGGAGAACTTTGTAATAGATTCTTTATTTAAAACTTTTATCATAGGTTCTACGGATATAATTCAGAAACGGTTTTCTGATGCGGGAAACAATTGGTTGAAACTGGTCTTTACTGATAATGCCGGAGTGGTGCAGATAGATGAAAAGCGGGTGTTTGTCTGGAAGGTGGAAACACACAATTCTCCTTCAGCAATTGATCCTTATGGCGGTGCAATCACAGGTATTCTGGGTAATAACCGTGATCCACTGGGAACAGGAATTGGTGGAGCCCAGTTATTATTCAACACAGATGTGCTTTGTTTTGGTCCTCCTGATAGTAAAAAGCCTTTACTTCCCGGGCAATTACATCCCCGGCGTATATTTGAAGGCGTTCGCAAAGGTATTGAAGATGGAGGCAATAAGTCCGGAATTCCTACTATTAATGGTGCAATAATCTTTGATGAGAGATATAGTGGAAAACCGCTGGTTTATTGTGGTACCGGTGGAATAATGCCTGTCAGTTACGGCAGCACTAATTCCTGGGAAAAGAATATCACAGCGGGAGATCTGATCATTATGGCTGGTGGAAGAGTGGGGAAGGATGGGATTCACGGAGCGACCTTTTCTTCTGCAGAAATTGATGAAAATTCCCCCCAGTCTGCTGTCCAGATAGGCAGTCCGATCACTCAGAAGCTTCTTTCTGATTTTATGCAGGAGGCTGTGATACGAGGGCTGATCAAATGTTCAACTGATAATGGAGCTGGTGGACTATCTTCTTCGATAGGTGAACTGGCTCAGATTTCCGGCGGTGCTGAAGTTCATCTGGAAAAAGTACCCTTGAAATATGCCAATCTTATGCCCTGGGAGATATTTATTTCCGAATCTCAGGAGAGAATGACATTTGTGGTGGAAGAATACAAACTTAGAGATTTAGTAAAACTGGCAGATGAGCGGGAAGTTGAATTAAGCAAAATAGGAAAATTTACTGATAAGGGATATATTGATGTCAAATATGATCAAAAACCGGCAGCTTATCTGGATAGTGATTTCCTGCATAATGGTTATCCCCGCAAGATCATGGAAGCTGTCTGGCAAAAACCAGCGTTATCTGAACCTGAATTAACAAAAGACCTTGATTATAACTCGATATTACTGCGACTATTAGCTGACTGGAATATCTGCTCTCGCGAGACTGTGATCAGACAATATGATCATGAAGTTAAGGGCAGAACAGTTATAAAACCGCTGATGGGAAAAGCAGGTAAATCCCCTCAGGATGCTGCTGTTATACGTCTTGATTTTGATAGCTGGAAAGGAATTGCAGTATCCTGCGGAATATGTCCAAAATATGGTGATATTGATGCTTACCAGATGTCTGCTGGTGCCTTTGATGAAGCAGTACGTCAGATCATCTCTATAGGGGGACAATTACCTGACCCTGACAATCCTGAAATGATCTTCTGGTCTGTTAATGATAATTTCTGCGTTCCGGATTCTTTATATGATGAGAAATCCAATCCTGACGGGAAAAATAAACTTGCTAAACTTGTGCAGATGAATCAGGCTCTTTTCGACATGGCAACTTATTTTAACATTCCTATGACTTCAGGGAAAGACAGCATGAAGAACGATTTTAAATCAGGTGATACAAAGATTTCGGTTCCTCCCACAATATTATATTCTATGACAGCACTGATCCCGGACATACGCCGGACAATAACCAGCGAGTTTAAAGTAAAAAATGACCTGATCTATCAGATAGGCAAGACTCATAATGAATTAGGTGCATCGGAATTTTATAAATTATTTGGATATCTTGGGAAAAATGTTCCTAAAGTAGATAAGGAAAATTCTCTTCGGATATATAAAAAAATTATGAAGGCACACGAAAGAAGCCTGATTATTTCCAGCCACGATATTTCAGATGGAGGCTTGGCTGTCTGTCTGGCAGAATGTCTGATGGGTTCAGATCTGGGAGCAGAAATAGACATTAACAATTCTCAGTTAAGTGATGCTGCGATTTTATTTTCGGAATCTCACAGCAGGTTTGTAGTTTCTATAAAACCTGAAGATCAGGAGGAATTTGAAGGGATATTGCAGGACGATGCTGTTTTGATTGGTAAGATAACTGATCAGCTTTATCTTAAGATTACGATTAATAACCGGACAGTAATAGAATCAGGCACTCAAAGTCTGGAGCAGAGCTGGACAAAGCCTCTGCAGGGCATTTAACAGGGATACTGAATATGAAAAAAATAAAGTCGCTTGTTATTACCGGATACGGAATTAATTGCGAAATTGAGCTGGCAGCAGCATATCAACTTGCTGGTGCTGAGGCAGAAATTGTCCATCTTAACGATATCTTCCTTGGTAAAATTAATATTGCTGATTTTCAGGTACTGAATTTTCCAGGAGGATTTTCCTTTGGTGACGATCTGGGTTCGGGCAAAGTGCTGGCAAATAAAATGAAATATAAGCGGATGGCTGATGGTAAGCAGTTCTATTCTGCCCTGCTGGAATTTATCAAAGCGGGAAACTTTATTCTGGGAATCTGTAATGGATTTCAATTTCTGGTAAAAATGGGATTATTGCCGAATATAAGAAACAATCATGAACAGGAAGTTACTCTCACTTTTAATGATTCAGGCAAATTTGAAGACCGCTGGATTTATTGCAGAGTAAATCCCCAATCACATACTCCTTTTCTGGCAGGAATTGATAAAATTGCCCTTCCTGTCCGGCACGGTGAAGGAAAGCTTATTATCAGCAATGACGAGATCAGGTCTGAGATCAGCAGAAAAAATCTGAACTGTCTTTTATATACTGCTGCTGATGGAAATATTACATCACGTTATCCTGATAATCCCAATGGCTCTGATCTGGATTGTGCCGGGCTGTGTGATGAAACTGGACAGATATTCGGTTTAATGCCTCATCCAGAAGCGTTTTTATCTTTTTATAATCATCCCGACTGGGCTGGTAAAAAACGCTCTGATCATGAGTATAGCGAGGATGGTGAAGGTTTAAAAATATTTACAAATATCGTGAATTATCTGGAAAACAGGAGTTAAATTTAAGTGATGAATGCAAAAGATATAATCAAAGAACTTGACTGGCTTAGGCAGGAACTTATCGGCAGAAATAAGATGATACCCACACCGTATGGTGAAAAACCTCTAATATATCTTGATTACACAGCTAGTGGCAGGAATTTGTTTTTCATAGAAAATCACTTAAATAATATCCGGGAGTATTATGCTAATACACATACTGAGGATGATTTTACAGGCAAAACAATGTCTACTTTGCTTAAAGAAGCAGAACACAGAGTGAAAAAAGCTGTGAATGCTGGTGAAACAGGTAAAATTATATTTACTGAATCCGGTACAACGGGCGGGATAACCAGATTACAGCAAATATTAGGCGTTTATCTTTCTCCAGCCACACGCGAGCGATATGACCTTTTTCTGGAAAGTTGCCTTTCGAGAAACGGAGTCGAAAAATCCTCATGCCATGACGCATTGCTGCATTATATAGACCATCATAAGCCAATTGTATTTGTTAGCCCCTATGAGCATCATTCCAACGAAATCATGTGGCGACGCACTCTGTGTGATGTTGTGGAAGTAACACTCGGAAATGATGGTCAAATTGATCTTGAAACTCTTGAAAAAACCATCTCGGATGAGAAGTATAAAAACAGACCGAAAATTGGTTCATTTTCTGCCGGGTCTAATGTTACTGGATTATTATCAGATACATATTCGATTGCTCGGATTCTTCATAAACATAATTGCCTCGCCTGCTTCGATTTTGCTGCCTGTGGTCCGTACATTGAGATCAATATGAATTATGATAATGAGAGTTTTTATGATGCAATATTTTTTAGCCCTCATAAATTTCTGGGTGGACCCGGTTCCAGCGGAGTATTGATCTTTAATGAAAGAATATACCGAAAAGACCTTCCACCTTCGATTGCTGCCGGCGGTACGGTGGACTATGTCTCTATAACTAATGAGCTTTATGTAAAAGATATCGAAACCAGAGAAAAGCCTGGAACACCCGGAATATTGCAGGCGTTAAGAGTAGCTCTTGTTTTTGAGCTGAAGAATAAAATTGGTATAAAAAATATCGAAACTATTGAAAAGTATTATATACAGCGATTTTATCAGGAATTAGCTGATGAAGAAAATATCCTCTTTTTAGGTGAAACCAATCCCGATAAAAAAGTTGGGATTATTCCCTTTAATATTAAATATGGGAAAAATGATAAAATATTACACCCTAAATTTGCTACTAAATTATTGAATGATCTTTTTGGAATTCAAACCAGGGCTGGCTGCTCATGCGCAGGTCCCTATGGTCATCTGATCATGCATATAGAAACAGAATTATCTGAAAGATATATGAAAGTTATTGCAGATAAACAGTTGGCTGGCTTGAAACCCGGATGGATAAGGCTTAATCTGCATTATATTCTCTCGGAAGAAGAATTTGAATATACCGTCAAAGCAATCAGCTTTCTCAGCAAATATGCTGCCAGATTTCTCAGCCAGTACGAATTCAACATTTTCTCCGGTGAATGGAAGCATATTTCCGAAGATGAGTTCAAAAAACCGATTGATCTGGATATTGACCGGGCAATACGGTCTGAATTAATTAAAAAACCAGAACCCGGAGAAATTCCCGAAATATATGAGAAAAATCTGAACGATGCCAGGCGGATTGGCAACATGTTGCCAGATTACAAATTATGGGAATTTGATCCCGATCTTGATGACCTTGTATATTTCCCGGTAGTTTTGTTAAAAGAAAAATCACTTTCTTTCTGTAAAGGATGCTTATGAATTTAGTGAAAATTAAAAGAGTACTGATCAGTGTTTCAGACAAGACTGGCTTAGAGCAAATTGCTGCTAAACTTAAAAAATATCACTGTGAGATAATCTCAACAGGCGGTACAGAAAAAAGATTATCTGATGCCGGTTATGAAGTTACCAGTATTCAAGCAGTTACAGGAAATCCTGAAGCATTTGACGGTAGAATGAAGACTATCTCCTTTCAAGTGGAATCCGCTTTGCTATTTGATCGTGAAAAAGATGCTGAACAGGCTCAGGAGCTGGGTATTTTGCCCATTGACCTGGTTATTTGTAATCTTTATCCGTTTGCTGAAAAATTAAAGCAGAAGTCAGAGCTTCCAGTCTTGACCGAGAATATTGATATAGGCGGTCCCACTATGATCCGTGCTGCTGCCAAGAATTATCGCTGGGTAACGGTAGTCACAGACCCCAGAGATTATAATGATCTGGCTGCTGAACTGGATAAAAACAATGGTGCAACAAGTGAGGAATTCCGCTTTGAGATGATGCGTAAAGCCTTTAACCATACAGCAGATTACGATGCCGTGATTGCTACTACTATGGATAAATTTGCCGGTGAAAGCTCTATCCGACTCTCGTACAGTAAGGGCATAGAATTGAGATACGGAGAAAATTCGCATCAGAAAGCCCTTTTTTATCGAGACAGCCAAAGCTCTAATTCGCTGGCTGATCTGGAATATTTGCATGGAAAGCAGCTTTCCTACAATAATATTCTGGATATTGAAGCTGCCTTAATGACTGTTAGAAATATAACTCAATCTACAGTAGCTATTATCAAACATTTAAATCCCTGTGGATTTGCCTGTGGCAGTAATCAGCGGGAAGTCTTCGAAAATGCCTGGTTCGGCGATCCCGTTTCAGCCTTCGGCTCCATTATTGCCTTTAATAAATTACTTGAATTAAACGCTGCTAAATATCTGCAATTAAATGATGATAATAAATCTCAAAGAAAGTTTATTGAAGTTATTGTTGCCCCTGACTTTGAGGATGGAGTAATAGATTATTTGTCATTTCATCCGAATCTGAGGATTGTAAAGTTTGATCCGGATTCGATTAAGCGAAAATTTGATCTCAGGTTTGTCTATGGCTCCCTGCTACGTCAGGAAAGTGATGATTCACTCTTTGAAGAATTAAAGCTGGCAACGATTGAAGATACTGAATCAATGCCCGATTTACCATTAATAGAATTCGGGATCAGAGCGGTTCGTAGTACAAAATCCAATGCAATTGTTATTGTTCAGAGCACGGAGACTGGTGTGTTGCGATTAATTGGAATGGGAGCAGGTCAACCGAACCGGCTGATTGCTACTGAACTGGCTCTTAATAAAGCACGAGAAAATCTAAAAAGGGAAGCTGGCAGTTTGGATGCTGCTGTTTGCGAGGATTATTATAGTACTCAGATCAGTAAGTGTTTATTGATTTCTGACGCTTATTTCCCATTTGCCGATAATATCGAATTAGCTGCCAGCTACGGCATTAAAACAATTATTCAGCCTGGTGGTTCTATCCGAGATAAATCAGTTATAAGAAAAGCTCAGGAATTAGGAATAAAAATGATATTTACAGGGATGAGGCATTTCCGTCATTAAAATATTTGGAAGGTGCAAATGAATGTTATTAATAAAATTAACTCCCCCCAGCTAAAAATCATCCATAGCGGTAAAGTCCGGGATAGTTTCCGTATTAACGACAAAGTCCGCATGCTGGTTGTATCAGATAGAATTTCCAGTTTCGATAGTGTGTTAAACTCCGAGATACCGCTGAAAGGAGCCGTTCTGAACGGTATCGCCAGTTGGTGGTTCTGCCAGACAAAAGATATTATTGGTAATCACTTTATCAAAATGATTGATCCTAATATTGCACTCGTGAAGGAAGCTGAGCCTGTTCGCATCGAAATGATTGTACGTGGTTATCTCACAGGCTCCATGTGGCGCCGCTACCAGAAAGGTGATCGTGAATTCTCCGGTATTAAAGTTCCTGATGGATTGACAAAAAACATGAAGTTCAAACAGCCAATATTAACTCCCACCACCAAAGAAAAGCATGATAGGGAGATCACTCCGGCAGATATTGTTAAAGAAGGCTGGGCTACGGCGGAAATCTATGACCAGATGGCTGATGTGTCACTGAAGCTGTTTCAGAGAGGTTCTGATCTGTTAAGGGAAAAAGGAATAATTCTGGTTGATACAAAATATGAGTTCGGTTTGCTTGATGGTAAACTGATTTTGATTGATGAAATTCACACACCCGATAGTTCACGCTTCTGGTCAATAGATTCTTATAATATTGATCCTGAGAATATTGATCAGATGGATAAGGAATATGTTCGCCAATGGCTGCTGAACAATAAAGTAGATGATCAAATTGTGGATTTATTGCCACCTGAAGTAATTGCTGAAACATCAAAACGTTATCTATCTATTTACAGGATAATTACTGGAGAAGAATTATTATTTGATCAGGATATTGATATCAGGCAGAGGATTGTTTCTAACCTGATTAAAGCAGATATAATAAAAGATGCGTTTGTGATCATTATTATGGGTTCATCTTCAGACTTGCCTCATTGTCAGAAGATCAGAAATGTCCTCAATGAGTATGATGTTTTCACCAGTCTGAGAGTCGTTTCGGCGCATAAGAATGGTGAACGAATTCCTGAACTCATGCGAGAATACAATAACTTTCTTGAACCTGGTGTGATAATTGCTGTAGCGGGAAGATCAAATGGACTGGGCGGTGCTTTAGCTGCCAACAGCAATCTGCCGGTGATCAGTTGTCCGCCATTTAAAGATAAACTCGATATGATGATTAACATTAATTCTACTTTGATGATGCCTTCTCGTACTCCAGGTTTAACTATCATTGATCCGGAAAATGCCGCCAGAGCTGCTATACGCTGCCTGAACATCCCGCGATTACGCAGGATTATAAATAAGGAAATTGCCCAAACCAAGCAGGAGCTGATTGAATCTGATAATAAAATACTTGATATGTGAATATCTAACTGAGGTGAATATATGAGAATAGCTGTTATCGGATCGGGTGGCAGAGAACATGCTGTTGCCTGGAAACTGAGGCAAAGTGACAAGGTTGAAATTGTTTATACTATCCCCGGAAATGCCGGAACTAAGAATAATATTAACCTGGATATCAGTAATTTTTTTGCCATCAGAAATTTTTGTGAATCCAATAAAATAGATTTTCTCTTTGTGGGTCCAGAGCAGCCACTTACAATGGGAATTGTGGATTTTTTCCAGGATTCGGAAATCCTCGTTTTTGGTCCTGATAAAACTGCTTCACAACTGGAAAGTTCAAAGATTTTTGCTAAACAGTTCATGAATAAATATAAAGTTGCTACGGCTAATTTCAAAACCTTCAGTCAGATAGCTCCTGCCCGTGAATTTATCGTTACTCTGGACGGAAAATGTGTTATTAAATATGACGGACTTGCCGCGGGTAAAGGTGTGTTTGTCTGTAATAATAAAGAAGAAGCAGAAGATGCCTTGCAAAAGATTTTCCAGAAATATGGTTCAGATGCAAATATCTTGATTGAAGAATTACTGGCTGGTCAGGAAATCTCAATTCTGGCATTTACAAATGGCAGAGATTATCAGCTTTTGCAACCTTCCCAGGATCACAAACAGCTTCTTGATGGTGATAAAGGACCCATGACCGGCGGGATGGGTGCTTTTTGCCCCGTTGATTTTTGTACTCCTGAAATTATGGATCAAATTACGAAAAATATTATTCTGCCTACTATGAAGGGACTTAAAAATGAGAAATTTAATTATCATGGTGTTCTTTACTTTGGCTTGATGCTGACTGACCAAGGCCCCAAAGTGCTGGAATATAACGTCCGCATGGGCGATCCTGAAACTGAAGTTGTTCTTCCCGGACTTAAAAGTGATCTCCTGAAACTAGTACTCAACTGTTTTAAAGGTAATCTGGGTGAGATGAAACTGGAATTTAATCCTGGTTATTATGTGGATGTAGTCCTGGGATCTGGTGGCTATCCTGAACATTATACAAAAGGGTATCCAATTAATAGTTTACTTGAAGATGATGACCTTATCTTCCATGCAGGGACTAAATTACATAATGGAAACATTATCACTTCCGGAGGTAGAGTATTGAATATAGTCGGAAATGGTGATGATCTTAAATCTGCGATTAGTGATGCTTACGCAAAAGTCGCTAAAGTTAACTTTCAAAATATGTATTACCGGCATGACATTGGCAACAGGAAGACGTAAGATTATATGAATAAGAATCTTATAATAATGATCTCCGGTAGAGGATCGAATATGAAGGCGATCCTTGAAAATATCTGTAACGGTTATCTGAAGGATTTGTGCACTATTAAATATATTTTTAGTAATAATCGGGAAGCACACGGCATAGAAACTGCCCGTCAGATGGGTTTTCCAGTTAACATAATTGATTCGAAAGGTAGAAAACGCTCACAATATAATGATCTACTGAAAAAATGGCTGCTGCAGATTAATCCGGATTACATCATCCTTGCCGGTTATATGCTGATAATCCCACCTGAGATCATTGATCTTTTCCCTCAACAAATAATTAATATTCATCCAGCGGACACAAATCTGCACCAGGGATTACATGGCTATGAATGGGCTTGGGATAATAAGCTTGCGGAAACCACGATTACTATCCATTTTGTAGATCATGGGCTTGATACGGGTCGTATTATCGCTCAGAAAAAAGTTGATCTTAATGGGGTTAGATCTTTAGACGAGGTTGAAACTCGAGGATTAAAAACTGAACATCAATTTTATAGTGAAGTGCTGGAGAAATTACTAAAGGAAAAATACCAGTTTTAAGGTAACTTGCAACATGCAGAATGAAATAGCCATAATTGATTTCGGGGGACAATATACTCACTTGATAGCTCGCAGAATGAGAAATCTGGGGTTATACAGTGAGATTTACCAGCCCGAGTCTTTTCGTCTGGCTAATAATATCAAAGGTATTATTTTTTCCGGCGGTCCTCAATCCGTTAATGCAAAGGATGCTCATAGAATTGATTTTTCCATTGAAAGCAGCTCTGTACCGGTACTTGGTATCTGTTATGGTCATCAGTTGATTGCTCATATAATTGGTGGCAGGATTGAAAGCGGCAGCAGCAAGGAATATGGATATACTGAAATTGATTGCGATTTACACAGTCCGATCTTCACTAATACAGCCATTCATCAGAGAGTCTGGATGAGTCATGGTGACCATGTGGTAGGATTACCTGGTAGTTACAGTATTATTGCTTCCACTGATCATGTCCCCGTTGCAGCATTTCAATCAGATGATAATAGAATATTTGGAGTGCAATTTCACCCGGAAGTTTCGCATACGGAATATGGCAGCAAAATGCTGGATAATTTTTTATCCATCTGCACTGACAGCCGTGACTGGAAGGTCGAAAATTTCAAGGAAGAATTGATCAGCGAAGTCCGCAGGAAAGCAGGTGAAAAAGACCTGTTGATCCTATTATCCGGTGGTGTGGACTCTCTGGTTGCGATGGAGCTTTGTCTGGCTGCTCTCGGTTCACAACGGATTTTTGCCATTCATATTGACACGGGATTTATGCGTCTCCGCGAATCTGAGAACATTATTTCGCATCTCAACCTGCTGGGATATCTTAATTTAAAATTAATTAATGCCGAAAATCGCTATCTTGAAGCTCTTAAAGATGTCTTTGATCCTGAGCAGAAAAGACTGATCATTGGACGTCTTTTTGCTGAAATTGCTGATGAAGCTATCGCTGAATTAACAGGTAAAGATATTTTACTTGTGCAAGGCACAATTTATCCCGATACTATTGAAAGCGGAGCTTCAGAAAAATCTGCCAAAATTAAAACACATCATAACCGCGTATTAGAAATTGAGAAAATGATCCTGGAAGGCAGGATTATTGAACCTATCAAGGAACTTTATAAGGATGAAGTTAGAGAACTGGGTATCGAACTGGGTATTCCAGCCGAATTAGTATATCGTCATCCCTTCCCGGGACCCGGGCTGGCAATCAGGATACTCACTTCAGATACTGATCAGCCTGCACCAGGACTGGAATCTGAAAATCTTAAATTAGAGAAACTGATCAATAACCAGGCGATTATAACTCAGATACTGCCGGTTCGCAGTGTCGGCGTGATGGGTGATTCCCGCACTTATCATCATCCTGTCCTCTTGGCTTATCAAAACAATTATCTTCATAACTGGCAGGATCTGAGAATTACTACCAGGACTGCGATAAATGGTCTGGATTCAGTTAATAGAGCACTTTTTACTTTAGATACGGATATGAAAAAATACTCTCTGGGCAGGCTCGCATTGTCAAAAGCAGCCTGTGACAGACTGAGAGAGGTAGATCATTTTCTGATGGAGAGTGTTAAATCTATCCCGGATATCTGGCAGATGCCGGTTGTTCAGCTTCCCTTATTCGATGATGCTGGCAGACAGGTCTATGTGATGCGTCCCGTTACTTCCATAGATGCCATGACCGCTGATTTCTATGAGATGGATATTGATTTGCTGCGTTTATTAGTCAAAGAAGTAAAAAAATTCCCCTTCGTTGCTGATCTCCTTTATGACATCACGTCTAAACCACCCGCTACTATCGAATGGGAGTAATACATTCAACGTATTCCGATTTACTGAATTAATATTAAGCTCATGAAGTGCACATCTTTGTTAAAATAGGTTTATTATTCCAAATTGACATTTCTGCTGTAAACCTGTAGTAATATAGTGAATAATACGGCAGTAACATGGGAGTAGTAAAAAATCTTTTTAATATGTAGTAACGTTATAATAATATATGTTAACAACTATTGTGTTAGATAAAGTGAAGATAATAAGTGATACACTTGTAACCCACAGTGAAGCCACTCTGGAGTCACAGTGAGATTGAGTGGGACAGAAAATTAGTGTAAGGGATTTATTTGCTTGAAATTAGAGCTAAATCACCTCTGAAAACGGGGAATTTTGTGTTTTGGAACGATTTAGCTGATATTTTGTGAAGAAAATTTAGAATTAATTAAAGAGAACAATAGTTTTAATTATTTAACCACGGAAAACACGGAAGGCACGGAAGAAGAAATTAAGGATTAAGGATGAAATGTAACTTGGCTTTTTATGATAGCTGGATTGTGATTTAGGAGGTTGAGTGGATGTGTACCGCTGGCGGATTTCGCAAGCGGGACACGTCTGATTTGGCTGGGTGGTTAGGTGGATTTGCAGCGTTTAGATAGATCGGAATAGGCGCTTCCGATGTGTACATCGTCTTAGTTCAGAAATGTGGCTATGAGTAATGTTATGTTGCAGGTTGCAGCGGGGATAGCGGGGAAAATAATCATGAAACAATGATGTAGTACTGTATTATGGTAATTATATATAAAAATATTTTTTTTATGTTGACAGGATTATGATTGATGTCCTATTTTTGAATGTGATTATTAAATGATTTATGAGCAATACAGGAGGAATGGCGGATGAAGAGTGATGCAACGGGACAAATAATGTTGCTAAGCGACTATGTATATACGCCATTCAATATATTTTCAACAGCAATCAAGTTATACTGTCTGTGGAGCAGATTTAAGTTCGGCTGAGGTGATGGCTTTATAAAATCATAACACGACGAGATCAACTTGAATATTAAGATTTGAATATTGAATATAAGAAAAGCGCTGCCTGAACACCCGATTGATGAACAGGCAGCTAATCCAAATAGAACTGATTTCCAAAATTACTGGAGTTAATAATGAGTAAAGGAAAAATATATTTTATTCTGGCTTTATGCCTTTTACCTTTTCTGCTATCAGCAACAACATGGTATGTTGACGGCAGTGTTACTCAATCAGGAAACGGGTTAACACCTGGGGACGCCTTTAAAACAATAGGAGAAGCTGTTGATGCACTTAGTAATGGTGATACTGTGGAAGTGGCTCCTTATACTTATAATGAAACTGTAAATTTCGCAAATCATTATTTTGATTTGATTGGAGACGATCACCTGACAACAATAATTAATGGGGGTGGCTCATCAGATGGAATAATCATCAGAGGTGGAAATCCGGTAATTACAGGACTAAGCACAATCTCGGAAATTACAGTAAAACAATGTCATACTTCCGTAGAAGATCATGGAGGTGGCATTTATAT
>CAZAHZ010000058.1:0-14531 GCA_964485055.1 uncultured Candidatus Cloacimonadota bacterium | reverse complement strand
GCGGACGCAGTTGCCGAAGTATATGCCTCCGTTTTCAGTCCAGACCCGATTGAATATCGCCGTGAACGTGGTTTACTTGATTTTCACGAAGAAATGGCGATCATCATCCAGGAAGTTGTCGGTAAAAAGGTCGGTAATTATTTCCTGCCTGCCTTTGCCGGCGTCGCTTTCAGCAATAATGAATTCCGCTGGTCACCCCGCATCAAGCGTGATGATGGTCTCATCAGGCTCGTACCCGGTTTAGGCACCCGCGCAGTTGACCGCCTCAGCGATGATTATCCCATCCTGATTGCTCCCGGACAACCTGAATTACGCGTTAATATTTCTCCAGATGAAATATTGCGTTATTCCCCTCACAAAATTGATGTTATTAATCTGAAAAAGAATACCTTTGAGACAATAGATATTAAAACGCTGCTTAAGTCACATGGAAATGAATATCCCATGGCAGACAAGATCATCTCATTTTATGAAGATCAGAGCATCAGGAATCTCAATCGCTTTCAGATGGATTTTGAGAAATCCGAACCCGTTGTCACTTTCCACGGTTTATATAACACTTCCTCAGATAATAATTATGTCAGCCTGATTGGTGACGTCCTCACAATTCTGAAGCGTAAAACCGGTGGTCCCGTAGATATTGAATTTGCCTGCGATGGTGAAAATTTCTATCTTCTGCAATGCCGATCCCAAAGCTCCGGAACTTCACGACAGGTGGCTGCCATTCCCAAAGATATACCCAACAAAGATATTCTCTTTAATGCAAACCGTTTTATCACCAATGGCTATGTTCCCGAGATCACTCACATTGTTTACGTTAATCCTGATGGTTATAACGGACTTCCCAGCCTGGAAGACATGAAAAATGTCGGCAGAGCTGTGGGAAAATTGAATAAATTGTTACCCAAACGAAAATTCATCCTGATGGGTCCCGGACGCTGGGGAAGCCGTGGTGATATCAAACTCGGCGTCAGCGTCACTTATTCCGATATCAATAACACTGCCGTCCTGATCGAGATTGCCCGGAAAAAAGGACATTTCACCTCTGATCTTTCTTTTGGCACTCATTTCTTCCAGGATCTCGTGGAATCCGGCATTCTCTATCTTCCGCTTTACCCCGACGAAAATGATATTATTTTCAATGAAAGATTTCTCATGGCTGCTGATAATATTTTACCCGAAATTGCCCCGGAATTTGAATATCTCCAGGATACTATCCGCGTGATAGACATCCCGGCAAATAGAAACGATCAGATCCTGAAAATACTCATGAATGCCGATCTCGATGAATCACTCGCTTATTTTGCTGCCAAAATTAATGGTAATGCCCCTTTAGCTAATATCGTCATGCCCTCTGAACCTGTGATGGATAATCACTGGCTGTGGCGGATGCGTATGGCAGAGAACATTGCCAGCAAGATCAATTCCGCTCAATTCGGCGTCAAAACCATCTATATCTTTGGTTCTGTGAAAAATGCCAATTGCGGTCCCGCCAGCGATATTGATCTGCTTATCCATTTTAACGGCAATGATCAGCAAAGAACTGAACTGCTCAACTGGCTGCAAGGCTGGAGTCTTTGTCTTTCCGAATTGAATTATCTTCGCACCGGCTACAAAACTGACGGACTTCTGGACGTTCATCTGATCACCGATGATGATATTGCCCGGCAAACCAGTTATGCTGTCAAGATTGACGCTGTCACCGATGCTGCCAAACCTCTTAAAATGGGTGATTAGAAATGAAGGATTCCCCAGTTTCTGAGGATAAAAATAAAAATATTCAGAACCCAAAACCTGAGAATACCCGCATCTTCAAAGGACTATGCACTAACTGCGACCATAGATTCACCTGCACCCTCCCCCGCCCCGAATCCGGCGTCTGGTACTGCGAAGAATACGAATAAACAGGTTATTATCTCATCAACAAAATCTTCCTATTCACCTGCTCTTCACCATTATATAAATTCAATAAATATATGCCACTGGCACAGGGCTGTCCGCTCGTATCTTTGCCATCCCAGATAAGTTGACCATAAGCATTATCTATCACGAAATCCTTCATTTTCTGTCCCCGGATATTATAAATTCCCAGTCGGCAATCATCCTTAATCTGGTCAATTTCCCAAATGATATGCACTTCCGGATTAAAGGGATTCGGATATACTCTCAACCGGGAATATTCACCTATTATCTCGTCAGACTGACTCCCGGCATTGGGTAATCCCAGTTTCTGGGCATATAGATCATAACCAGGTCCCATGGGTATCCACAGAAAATATTCTTCTCTATGCTCCTGAACAAAGGTAAAATATATTGCTTCATCTGATACTAAAACACCACTATTGAAATTGGAATCCACAAAGTAATCCGGTCCCGGCAGATCAGGTACAAGGTTTCCTTCCAGGTCATATACACAGACTCTCAGCTGGTGATCAAAAAATAAGCCATCTTCTGTAAAGAAAGTGAGAAACCCGTCTTTCAGGATAATATCGGTAAACTCCCTGCCATTAATCTCCGGAAATGAGACGCTATCATCACTTAGCAATATTCCGTCTTTCGTCATAAAACGCACCAGAGGTTCATCTTCTGCACCATATACTATCGCAATCAATTCATTGCTCTCATCAACCAGAATATCTCTGATTTCCAGATTGCCGGTATTCAAGATCACCATACCATTGTCTCCGCATAATTTCTCACCTGCCGGTGTGATCATCTGCTTTACCAATCTGCAATCTCCTCCCGAATAACTTGTCCAGTACATCACAAGACCAGCTTCCGAAACGTATTCATAGCTTGGTTCCCTGAAATCCCATTCACAATCATAAAGCCAGACAGAATCCTCCCACATCAGATTAAAATCTTCATCCCAGCAGTTTAGATATATTCCCTCACCGTCTCCACAACTTAAATAACTTTCCGTATATTTAGGAAAAGGGAAAATAGCTTCACAACCCTGTGGAAATTCTAAAGCTACACCCCCTTCCTGCCACATTATCCCGTTCTCATCCAGCAGTTGCCCCATCATCACTCCATTTTCATACCATAAAAATAGAATATGTTCATTATCAATCTTTATATATGGCAAATAACCTTCAATACTGTCAAAACTGTGCAAGGTAATTCCGGGAACTCCCCAGGGGAAGTAAGGCTCTGCTTCCGTGTTTATCATAAATATTGAAAAATCATACATATCTTCTGCATTTCGGTCAATAACTGAAAAAATGATCCCGTTATTTAAGTTCAGCAGATAATCTATCCGGTTATACTGACCACTATCTATAAATATATCTTCTGTGAGCAACACTTCACCATCTTCATTCAGATAGCTGACTCCATTATGCCTATAATTGTCATCACACCACCAGAAAACAATTTTATCTTCCATTCGATAGCAGCCATTATATTGAGGAAAGTGATAATCACCTGAATGTAATACCTGATTGCCTTCATAGAGAAGTTCGCCATTATTCAAAATAGTTTGATATATCCCCTCGAAACCTTCTCTCCAATACACATAAGTTGTTAATCCTTCTACTGCTAAATGGTAATCAAGAGCATTTATCTCCAGCCATCCTGACTCCGGACTCACCAGATTGGCATTTTCATCATACTCCAATATCCGGGCATCAAAATGATAATAACTGTCGAAAAATATAATGTTCCCATCACTTTTGATAAATATATCAAACTTAAAACCATAGCTGATCTGCGTATCCTGAGGATCATTCAATTCCTGCCATTCCTCATCATATTTACCTATATACACAGTTTCTTCATCATTGGTCAAAATAAGATACACTATTTCACCAATATGCTGCGTCTTAAAGATATACTGCTCTTCATATTCCGATAAAGTTACTGCTTCTTCATAAAGCAATTCTCCATTACCAAGAAGCTTATTGCCCTTTATCACATTGCTATTATGCCAGCAGAACATATATTCATCTTCACTTAATATCTCAAGGCTCAATCCCGAAGCATCTGCTTCACCTATAAACATGCCGTCTCCCGGATACTCCAGCTCTCCATTATAATCGAATATCTGAAAATATACCCCTGCCTGCGTACCGGTCGTTAGTCTTTTAAACAAAGCAATCTCACCTTCGCCATTTTGCCCGAAACTCAGTTTTGTGTCCACCGCATCGGCGGTAATGTATCCTATGTAAATTCCTTCTTCCCAGCCAGTTACCAATTCTCCAGTATCACTATAATGCCAGCCTGTTAATTGACCGTTTGATTCATAGATCAAATATAGCCCTCCAGACCCATCTCCGAATATCTGATAGCAGTTAGTATCAATATTGCCAATCTGCACTCCCTCATCGCCCCATAGCTTGTTGCCCCAATTATCAAGTTTCTGCAGATGATTCTCCGTGATAATTCCATCTGTTGAATAGCATTGCCAAAATAATAATATTGTCCCCTCATCTCCCATTCCAATATTTGCCTTACCAGCTATATCCCCATTGCTTTCCTGCATAATAGGATTTAACCACACAGTTTCTCCAGACTCATCATAACCCTGCAGCAAAATACAAAATTCTTCTTCCACATCTTCCAGCCAGCAGTAATAAACAATCTCTTCTCCCACTGCTATATCACCAGTTAATACATTATGACTTTCGGCAAATTGCACCCCTTCACCCCACTCCAGTTGACCTGTTAATGCTGAAGTGATAAGGATAAATATCATTATAATTATATGTCTCATTCCATCATCCTGTTCATTATCATTGATGATTGTTTTTTATATTTATCTTGTTTCCAGTCAACCATTTTCTAATTTTCCCGCCTTAACGAATACTCGCTGTCCTAATCATCCTCTGTTCTTACGATCAGCTTAAAAGTCCAGCCTGGAAATATTCATTTCATTTTGTCCGCTTTATCAGCTCTGTCAGATTTGTCTGCTTAGTCCACTTAGTCACATACTACACGGATTAATCCCTCCCCCTTCCTCTTGGTTCACCCGCCTTTGACCAAACATCTTGTCGGTGACTCATGTTCTTAATTTAATAATTATTTTCGTACGTATAACCAGTATTTTTGTGTTTTTACAAGAACTTAAATCGAAATAATATTAATATTATGTAAACTTGACGAATCCTGTCATAAGTTATCTTTTTACATATAGTTAGGCATCTTAAAAATCCCAAAGTGCCCTTAAAGTGGAACAACTTAGCACAATCTGACATTTATTTGTTAGATTGTGCTATGTTGTTACACCTGTTTGCCATTTTAGAGGTTGTTTTTGTATGAGTGTAATATGGAAAAAGGGCAGAATATTTTTTATAAGGTGCAATAAAGGATTAAGCAAATAATAATCAGCCTTTGAGCGGGGGATTGAAATGAATTGACATGAGATGGGATTGAATAAATGTAACCGCAGGTATGAAAATGGAGATATATCGGTTATTAGCAATAGATTACGGAGAGAAGCGTATCGGGATAGCGGTCAGCGATCCATTACGTACGATTGGCAGACCCTATAAGGTGCTGGCAAATGACGGCAAATTCTGGGAGGAATTAGAGACAATAATAGCTGAAGAGAATATCGGGCGGATAATAGTGGGCTTGCCGTTAAATTTTTCGGGAGCAGATACTCAGAAGACCAGGGAAGTTCGTAAATTTGCCGAAGAGCTATCGGTTCGGATCAAGATACCCTGGGAGTTTACAGATGAAAGCTTCACAACGGTGGATGGTAACCGGGCATTAAAGGAAATGGGGTATGACGTGCTTGCCAGCCGCAAAGTAATAGATAAAGTGGCAGCGGCATTGATACTGCGAAATTATCTGGAAACTCAAAGATGAAGTTTTTCGGGATATTTATCATCGTCATATTATTAATTTCCCTGGCATCTTTCATTTATTTTTATTACTGGGAATACGAAGTGGACGAGACGATCATAAATATCCCGGAGGGCACGACAGCCTATCAGATAGCAAATAGACTGCAGGATAACAATATAATCCCTAGTCGTCTATTATTTAATCTTTATGTACGTCTTCATCATATAGATAAGAATTTAAGTTATGGCAGATATTTATTCCGTGGAAGACTTAATTTACGGAAAGTGAGTGAGATCTTAACTTCGGCAAAGATCATGCTTCGTCCGGTGACAATTCCGGAGGGATTGAGTATGCGAAAGACCTGCAGATTATTAGCCAATGCCAATTATGGATCATATGGTAAATTCATGAGCATCTGCCAGGATTCTGTATTTGCATCCGAGTTGGTGGGTTTTCCGGTACGTTCTCTGGAAGGATTTCTATTCCCGGACACATATCGTATATCTGATGAGGCTTCGGAAGAATATATAATCAAGATACTGGTAAATGAATATTTTCATAAGATAAGTGATCTGGATTTTTCGCAAGCACCTTTAGATCAGTATTCCACTCTGATACTGGCGTCAATAGTAGAGCGAGAGGCACATTATAATAATGAAAAGTCATTGATAGCAGGAGTATATCTAAACCGTCTGGAAGATAATCAAAGGCTGCAGGCAGACCCGACAGTAGCCTATATCCTTGATGAGCGAGGTAAGAAAAGAAGGAAAATATATTATAAGGATCTGCTGATCGATTCTCCCTACAACACTTACAAATATACAGGTTTACCGCCGGGACCAATATGCAGTCCGGGTCTGGCAGCTATCAGGGGAGTTGTACAACCGCAACGCAGCGAATATTTTTTCTTTTTTGCATCTTCGGGAGGTCGTCATGAATTTTCCAGAACTTATCGCGAGCATCTGCGGAAGCAGAATGAACTAAAGAAACTAAATGCAAGTTGATAACAATTTAGCCAATTTAGCCTTTATACTGATATTTTCGGCGGTAATCCGGGCAATTTCATCGAAGTATAAAGCACCGCCTGTGATAGGTTTGCTGTTATTAGGTGTTTTCTTAGGACCCACTTTTTTCAATCTGATAGGTTATAATGAGATCATCCGCTGGATTGGAGAAGTAGGAGTATTATTCCTTTTATTTCAGGCGGGACTGGAAACAGACATGAAGCGTATCCGTAAAGAATCAAAGCAGGCATTTCCACCGGCAGTTGGGGGTGTTCTGCTTCCCCTGATAACGGGTGCGATACTGATATATTATATGACGGGAGATATTGCAGAAGCACTGGTGGTAGGCGTGATCATGACGGCAACCAGCGTGAGCGTGAGCGTGATGACCCTTTATGATCTGGGAAAAATGAAGAGTATCGAGGGTCGCTGTATAGTTAATGCAGCCATTATTGATGATGTGATCGGCATTTTATTGATAACAGTAATATTTGCAGTCTTCTCCAAGGGCGAAGTTAGCGAGGGCAGCCAATTTCTACCATTTCTGAAAATTATCGGTTTCTTTGTAATAGTATATTTATTCGGGAAATATCTCGTACCAGGATTATTTAATAATTTAAAGCGGCTTCTTCTTGAGCAATCGGTAACCACCTTAGCGATAGCATTTATTTTTGTGTTTGCCTGGCTGGCAGAATATGCAGAACTGGCAGCAATCACGGGGTCTTATTTTGCCGGATTGTTTCTGGGTCAGACGCAGCAACATCATAAGATCAGCTCAAATGTTGAGATAATCGGCAAGGCGTTATTCATAGACATTTTTTTTGTGGGTATAGGATTACAGTTTGATCTACTTGATATGAAGCTTAATATCTGGTTTTTGATAGTATTTAACCTGCTGGCAATATTCAGTAAGATGTTGGGTTCGGGTATTGGAGCAAGGCTGACGGGGTTAGACAATATCCGGGCATATCGCATAGGTTCAGGAATGATACCGCGAGGAGAAGTGGCATTGATCGTGGCAAATATGGCAATGGCGCGACATTTGATATCTCCGGAAATATTATCTGCCTCAATAATGATGGTGATCGTCACAGCGGTGATACCACCGATAATGTTAAAGCATGGTTTTACTAAATTTCAGGGCAAGACACTGCTCGATTAGCTTCAGGAGGAAAAATGTGGAAAGAAGTACTAGATAAAAATCTGATCGCGATCAATCCCTTGATCACTACAAAAGAAGAGCTTTTTGATAAAATGGTCAATCATGTTTACGCTGAGGATTATATCATTAACCGGAAGAAATTTCTGCAGGCATTGCATGAGCGGGAAGAATTGTCTAATACAGAATTATATCAGGGAGTGGCTTTCCCTCATGCAAGAACGAATGCAGCGGGTAAGGTCTTTGTTTCCATAATAATACTCAAAAATGGAGTGGACTATGGCAATCCTGAGATGGGCAAGGTTAAGATGGTATTTTTCTTTGGCTGCCCCGAGGACAGCAATCAAGTATATCTGCGGTTACTGGCTCAAACGACGCGGCTGGTGCGTAATAATAAATTCCGCAACCAGCTTCTGAATGCAAAAACGGTAGATCAGGTTGTGGCAATACTTCTTGCCTATGATACCGAAATCGAAGAACCGGAAGAAGTAGATAATTATTTGATGATCTTCGTATTAAATAAACCAGATTTGGCTTCGGAGGTATTATCAGCCATGGTGGAAGTCGGCATTAATAATGCTTCCATTGTGGACTCAATCTCAATGGCGAGGAAACTGGCTTACGAGATTCCGGTATTTGCGGGATTAAGCTATATAGGACAGGGCAATTCCAAATCATCAACCATGATCTTCTGCCATATAAAAAGCCGGAAAACACCGGTGAGATTGACAGAAATCCTGAAATCTAATGGGATAAATATCAAAAAAAAGGGAATCGGCTATATCCAGACCTTGAAACTGGACAGTCTGCTGGGAGAAACGGAAGAAGATATTGATGTATAGCTGCCGGAAAATTAATCATTTGGACAGTAAGTTGGAGGAAATGTGAATAAAGTACATATTTTAATATTAGTCTTATTAGTTGCATTTCTTTTGACTGGATGTAGTGGAAATAAAGAGAAACTAAATAATAAAGACAACTTGCCAGAATGGTATGGCATCCAGGATGATCCAAATTATGTTCATATCTTTGGTATGGACACAAAAGTGGGCAAAGAGATGGCATCTGACGGAGCCAAAGCCAATGCTTATTATGATGCTGCTTTATATGTTAACACAAAAGCAGAAGGTATGATCAAGGAATTTGTGTCCGAAAGCGGATACCAGATTCCTGATGTAAACTCCTTCATCAACAAGGCAGTGAAACTGATCGCAGAAGCAGAATTCTCCGGTGCTAATATCACCAAATGGGAAATTTATTTAGTAGATACTGAGAACGGGAAAAGCTATAAAGCTTATGTTCGGATTTCAATTCAGACTAGAAATATCGAATATTTTATTTTGGATCAAATCGAAGAAGAGTTTGGTTATCCTAACCCATTACCTCCAAGACCAGATCCTGATGACTGGTGGCATGAAAAATGGGAAAAAGAATTAAAAGAAGCACTAGATGGAGATTAGTTTCTTAATGAAGCAAAATAATATTTAATCCATGAAACTGGACAGTCTGTTGGGATAGACTGAAGAGGATATTGACGTATAGCTGCATTGTATCTGAATAAATCTGCCTGAATTTTTTTGCAGCTTGACAAGTAATATATGGATTAAATATATTTGTCCAGTAAATAAATAGAAGGAACAGGTATGAAAAAGCTGTTATTTTTATTGCTTATATTCATTGCAGCTCAGTTAAGCGCTGAAGTCTATAAAATAGAACTTAGCTGGGATCAATTCGCTGCCGAATGCAATGGTATATTATCAGGCACGATCAACAATCAGCAGGGACTGGTTTCAGGAGACCGTGAAGATGAGGTTTTAGGCGGTCAGATCAGATCACTGGGCGAAGGTGGCTTTGGTTTTGAAGCAGGTCAGATCTTTGAGATCAAGGCAGAAAGTGGTTATTTCTCGTTCTGGATCAGGGACAAATTTTCTGATGATGACATGAATCCGGACATGACAAGGCTGGCAAAAGCCGAACCAGTCATCAAAATCTGGCGGGGCAGTAATCTGATTGAGCAGATCAAAGTACCAGCCGGCGAGGGATTAGTCTGCAAAGTATTTAATCTTGATATCGAAGCAGGAGAGATTGATAAGGAATTGCGCTATTACCCCAAATCGAGAATGATCATCGGCATGATAGTGAATTGCGTAAATGGCGACCCATTATCTGATGTGACTATCAGTATCACAGATGATATGGGAAAATCTGAGATGTTCACATCAGGTGTTGATGGCGTTTTCACCTATCCCTGTCAAGTTAGTAAATATAATCTATCGTTTTCCAAGCCTGGCTTTGTTGGGCTTCACGCTTCTGTGGAAATGGGTATAGACGAGGCACCACGAGAAATCGTGATCGCCATGACAGAAGAAATCAAAAATTATCGTATTGTATTAACCTGGGGCAGCCGACCACGCGACCTTGATGCCCATTTAAGTGGACCAAATCCGGAAGGTGGAAATTTCCATATCTGGTATCGCGACCACTATCCCATGGGTGGCAAAGATTTTCTGGATCGTGATGATCGCAGCTCTTATGGACCCGAAACCATTACTATCTACAAACCGGCAAGTGGCACCTATCAATTTTCTGTATTTGATTACTCTAATAGAGGCAGCAAACGTTCGCTGGGATTGGAACGCAGCGGTGCTCGCGTAGAAATCTATGGAGAAAGCCGATTGATCAAAAGTTTTACGATACCTGCCGGAAGAGGAAACTGCTGGCATGTATTCCAGATAGACGAAAGTCATAACATTATCCCGAATAATACAATATCTTACGTTCGGGATGATAAAGATATACACGCTAATTAAAAATATTCAGGAGGAAAAAATGAAGAAAATTGAAATTCTGATGTTAGCACTCTTAGTAGCATTCCTGTTCACAGGTTGCGGAGGTGGAAAGGAGAAGTTAAATAACCGAGTAGATTACCCAGACTGGTATGACATTCAAGATGATCCCAATTACGTTCATGCTTTTGGTATGGACACAAAAATGAGTGAAGAACTGGCAACTGACGGAGCCAAGACCAATGCTTATTATGATGCTGCTTTATATGTTAACACAAAAGTTGAGGGTATGATCAAGAAATTTGCATCCGAAAGCGGTTACGTGAATCCTGAAGTAAATTCCTTCATTAACAAGGCAGTGAAACTGATCGCAGAAGCAGAATTCTCCGGCGCTAATATCTCCAAACGCGAAATTTTTCGTGTAGATACTGAGAACGGTCAGCGCTTCAAAGCTTATGTCCGGCTTTCTATTCCCACCAAGACAGTGAACAAGAACCTGCTGGATCAGATCAGCCATGAAGAAGCAATGTATAATGAATTCAAAGCATCTCAGGCATTCCAGGAACTGGAAAAGGAAATAGGTGGTAATTAAGCTCTTGTACGAGACTTAAAAAAAATCAAGCCCTGGCAATAGTCAGGGCTTTTTTATATAATAAAAAATTTACAATAATCAGTCTAATCAGGTGATAATTTAGTTTTATCCTTATCAGCAAACCAGACAACGCGCTGGGGATAAGCAACAAAAATGCCGTTTTTTTCCAGAATTTTCTTGATCTCCCAGAGCAGACGAATATAAAGTGAATACCATTCACCGATTGGACTCCATATTTTAATAGAAATATTAACCGAGCTATCAGCAAGTTCTGCGACAAAGACAAGAGGAGCCGGATTTGCCAGTATAAAAGGTTCGGCAGTCAGGAATTCTTTAATAATGTCAATAGCCTGATCAGCATCATCTTCATAGCGAATACCGATGGTATATTCAAACCTTCGGGCAATATTGCTAACGTAATTAGTGATGCTGGTAGTAAACACCTTTTCGTTGGGAATTCTGATATCGAGTCCATCCCAGGTTCTCAATCGCGTGGAAATAATGCTGATATCCTCGACAATCCCAATAATCCCATCAATATTAACAGCATTTCCAATCTTCATCGGTCTTTCGATCATTAAAAATATTCCCGATACCAGGTTTCCTACAATACTCTGGCTGGCAAAACCGATAATGATACCAAAAATTCCACCTGCAACAAGCAGACCTGAAAACTTGATACCCAGAGCTGATAATACCCAGATAGTAACAATAGTGATAATGAGGTAATAGACAATTTTGATAATTATTTCCAGGCGGTCTTTATTTAATTTTGCTTTCAGACTGCGGCGAAGATAGTTTACCACAATTTTAGCAACAATCAAACCGGCAACAAAGATCAATACGGCAAAAATAAGAGATGAAAGTTTAACATCACCGAAAATCGGGCGGTTAAGATTCATATTCCCTCCAACATCACGGCTTTTTTGGAAGCAACTGATAACCTGTTAAGTGTGTAGAGTTCGGGAGATTTTTTCATTTCCTTTTGAAGAGGAGAACTCATAAATTCGATTTCAGCAGTTTCTTCTTCAATAATTTTCATTTGTGCTTTCATCGAGACGCAGTTGTCATTATAATAGATTTTCATTCCCACACTATTGAATAAAGCCTTATTAACCGAGACCCAATTGTGGCTGGAATTATTAATAGACAGCTTGATCAGTCCTTCAAACAAGGGATTTGTGTCCGGTTTCTGCATATAAATATTGCTTTTCCAGTACTTGCAAATAAACCCGTTGCGAGGTTCACCATAAAGGGTATATTTAGGTTTTGTAAGTGTAAAAATATCCAGAATATCATCTTTTTCTTTTCTACCTACAAACACCCCGATTTCGATGGGAAAAGTCAGGAATACCGTCTGTTTTGAACCTGGTTCCAGCATAATTTCTTTGCCAAATTCTATCATCAGATAATTAGCAACCTGGTGAGGTAAATTCAGCGGTTCCACGGGTACTATCAGGATTTCGGACAAATTCATCATGATCAATTTCTCTTGAATTTCGCCAGAGCAAATTCTGTGATAGGCAAAACTGCCATGGAATTCCGAAATAGTGATCTTTAAATCTCCGAAATGCAGGTCACAGGGAATAGTTTTTCTACCAAATAACATTATCCATCCTAATTTTATAATTTATTTCGATCCTGTCTGATCATATATCAACCACAAGCTCCGGTTGAAAATCTTCTTGCTGACATTTGGCAACATAACCGAGAGGATTTCTAATCAGAAGTGTTTTTCCAACCATTCGCTGATCCGGGTAATGGCAATGTCCACAAACCCACAGACTGATTTGTGGATTAGCCAGGATCAGCATCTCAAGATCATTTCCATATGAATATCTAAGCACGGAATTCTGATATAATACCGGCATACTTTGATAAACCGGTACATGATGCGTGACCACAACAGTCTTTTCGTTTTTATGCAATTCGAGTTCTTTTTCCAGAAATTCCAGCGACTGCTGATAATAATTGACCATGTCCTCTACCTGAATATTGACCAGTTCCTTGAATATCGTTCTCTTTTTGATCAGACGGTAATCATTCATTATCTCCTGGACTTCAGAACGTTGCTTCAATGGTACATAGCTCCAGAGTGAAGTGCAGATAAACCTGACACCTTCATAAAGAATACTCTTGTTATTCAGCAGAATAATATTCTCTCTGATCTGCTTGCTGTAAACAGGAAAAGCAGTATTTATCTCACCCTGATAAAATTCATGATTACCGAATATTGAGATCACCTGCTTGAAACTTTTACTGATATCATCATAAAATGGATATGCCCAGTTGCTATAGATATAAGGCACGGTATCTCCGGCAAGTATCAGCAGGTCTGCCTGAGGAGGTATAGGATTTTCTTTCAACCACTTACGGTTCTGCGGAAATTCCAGATGTAAGTCTGATGCAATCTGTATTTTCATTTATTTACCTCATCTTTTATCAGGCTGAGTTCAGGCTACTGATGTCAAGTGAAAAAGTATGCAATTAATTTCGGTAAGTAAAGGTATATCTATTTTTGAAGCTCGTAAAATTCAACTCTTCGGTTGAGTGCTCTACCTTCTGGAGTGGAATTAGTGGCGACTGGGTTTTGATGTCCCATGGCAGAAGTAATAATTCTGGTGGGAGATATGCCGCGATCAACGAGCAACTGTTTAACCGCCATAGAGCGTTTTTTTGACATACGGAGATTAACGGAATCAGAACCGGTATTATCAGTAAATCCACGAACTTCCAGGACAAGGTCTGGATTTTTTTTCATAGCTTCAGTAATATAATCTATGATCTTTTCGGAATCTTTGGTGATCTTGATGCTGTTAAATTCGAATGTGACGGCTTCTATATCTTCCAGATTAACGCGTTCGATAACTCCGGCGCCGAATTTGACAATTAATTCCAGTCCGAATTGCGTGAATTTGTCTGGAGATTTTTCATCACCAAGCATATTTTTCGTATCGCCAAAGATAAGGGATTGTTTGAAATTGAGATTTATGGAAAAGTGTTGACTGATCCTGTTTTCCAGACCGACACCGAAAAAGGCATAGATATTGCTATCATTACCATTTTTTACTTCATAGGGGGTGCCAGCATTGTCAACACAAGACCAGAAGAGATCACCAAGCCCTAAGTAAAGGTAAGGATTTGAAGCAAGTTTAGGTAAGAAATTATATCGCATGGCAAGGTTGATATCGGAAAAAGTT
>CAZAHZ010000057.1:0-14569 GCA_964485055.1 uncultured Candidatus Cloacimonadota bacterium | reverse complement strand
GCATATGGACAGGAAACCGCATTTAATAGTGTTATCCAAGCTGGATACGATAGCTGAAGAAGACAAGTTGGAGACACTGGAAATGATGAAGCTGGAATTTGAAAATCATCTGCATGAGGACATCATAGCCGTATCTGCAATAAGTGGAGAAAATCTGGGACATTTAAAAGACATATTATACCGTAAATTACAAAAGTATAAACGAGAAGAAAATCTGGAGTAATTATGCGAATAATCAAGACAGAAAAGGCACCGGCAGCATTAGGGTCATATTCACAGGCAATACTGATGAATAATATCTTTTTCAGCTCCATGCAACTTGGGATAAATGCAGCCAGTGGAGAGCTGGCGTCTGGTTTTGAAGCTCAATGCCGGACAATTCTGCTTAATCTGACAGAGATATTGAATGCTGGCGAGATGAGTATGGGAGAAGTAGTCAAGGTTTCAGTATATCTAAAAGACCTGGACAATTTTAATATTTTCAACAGTATCTACAGTGAATATTTTACGGAACCTTATCCAGCGCGTGAGATCGTGGAAGTGAGTGCTTTACCGAAAGCGGCAGAACTTGGGATTTCAATAACAGCAATGAAATAATGTTAAAGAAGATACGTGCCTGGATCAAATTAACCTCAGCACCGGGGATCAGTTCCGGAAAAGCGATACGGGCAGTGCGGGAACTGGGAAGTCCGGAAGAATACCTGGATCGGATTGACACACCTTTAAGCGATTTATCTTTTATATCAGCTACAGCTCTGGAATTTTTAGGAAAGCCTGATGATCCACCAGATTGGGGAAATATCGCCGGATTGATAGAAAAGCATGAAATAAAATTTGTCAGTATAATTGATAAGGGCTATCCCTTTATATTAAAAACCATACCAGACCCACCAGCCTGGCTCTTTTATCTGGGAGAACTAAAGGAAAGTGATTTTGTCAGGAGTCTGGCAGTGGTGGGAACCCGCAATCCCTCAATGTATGGCATAACGCAATGTAATAAAATAACTGAAGAATTAGTTCAGCAGCAGATAGTGATAGTAAGTGGCTTAGCATTTGGGATTGATTCAGTGGCGCATAATGCGGCATTGAGAAGCGGAGGACGGACAATAGCCGTTCTGGGAACAGGAATAGAACAGATTTACCCGCCGGAACATCGAGAACTCTCAGGAGAGATCAAGCAGAAGGGAGTACTTGTCTCCGAATATTTGCCGGGCAGTAAAATAAACGTCTGGAATTTTCCCAGCCGAAACCGGATCATCAGCGGATTAAGCCAGGGAACGTGGGTTGTGGAAGGTGGATTAAAAAGCGGTTCTTTGATAACAGCAAAATATGCACGTGAACAGCAGCGTCCGGTCTTTACATTACCAGGAGATATAAATCGGAAAAGTGCATTGGGAGCCAATCATTTATTGCAGGAAGGGGCATTTGCCGTTCTTAAGAGTAGCGATATCTTGAATGTACTGGGCATTTCACTCTCAGAATCACCTGGGCAAAGCTTAAAGATAGAAGAATTAAATGAATTTGAGAAAAAAGTATATCAGATATTGCTGAGCCAGGGAGAAGAGACCGATTATGATAAACTGTTGATTTTAAGCAAATTGACAGTGGGGGAATTATCTACCATCGTTTTGAGTCTGGAATTAAAGGGTTATGCCAAAAAAGCAGCCGGTAACCGAATTTATCCAATAAAATAAAGAGGTGATAATGAAGAAACGGGAAACAAAAATCAGCAGGAACTATTTGATGCATCCAGCCGGGTCGGTTTTAATTGAAACCGGGAATACAAAAGTGATATGCTCAGTATCCATAGAAGAAGCAGTGCCAGCATTTATTAAGGGGGGAGACCAGGGTTGGCTGACCGCAGAATATGCAATGCTGCCGGGCAGTACAAAGCCTCGTTATCGCCGGGAAGTGAATAAAGGTAAAGTGCGTGGTCGTACGGCAGAAATACAACGATTGATAGGCAGATCACTGCGGGCAGTAGTGGATTTGAGTAAATTTGCGGGTTACACGATACAGATAGATTGCGACGTCATACAGGCAGATGGAGGAACGCGAACCGCAGCGATCACGGGTTCTTGCGTTGCTTTATACGACGCTTTTCAATATATGCAGAAGAGTGAGATGATCACGGAAAGTCCCTTGAAGGAGTTGGTAGCTGCAATTTCGGTCGGGATTGTTGACAATGAATTTACACTTGACCTGGATTATTCGGAAGATTATCGGGCTGAAGTGGATATGAATATTGTGATGACGGAAAGTGGGAAATTCGTAGAGATACAGGGTACAGCGGAAGTGGAAGCTTTTACGCGTGAGCAATTAGATAATTTACTTGATCTGGCGGGATCAGGGATAAAGGATTTGATCTCCTGCCAGAAAGAAGTGTTGAATATAAAATGAGGTAAGATGGAAAATATTGATCTAATGATCAGGAATTGTGGGGAGATATTGACCTTGGGGGGTGTGGCAAGAGCTCGCACTGGTAATGAGATGAATGAATTGGGTATTATCAAGTCAGGAGTTATTGCCGTGCATCACGGAAATATCCTGGATATTGGTGAAGATAAGGAATTAAGCAGGAAATATTCCAGCCCGAATATCATTGATGCCTGCGGAAAAGTTGTAATGCCGGGATTTATTGATCCTCACACGCATCCGGTGTACTATACCACGCGTGAAAATGAATTTGAGATGAGGATCCAGGGCAAGAGCTATGTGGAGATTTCACAAACAGGAGGAGGTATTCGTTCCAGTATTGATTCTGTGCGTCAGGCAAGTGAAGCAGAATTATTTGATTTATCAGTGAAGCGGATAGAGCGGATGATATCTTGCGGAACTACTACTCTGGAAGCAAAAAGTGGTTATGGATTATCAACGGCAAGTGAACTGAAGATGCTGCGGGTGATTGCCCGATTGAAGGCTGAGCTTCCTATTGAGATAGTACCTACCTTTATGGGTGCGCACGAATTCCCTGAGGAATATAAAGATGATCATCAGGGTTATATCCGGTTATTAATAGAAGAGATGATACCAGAAGTGGCAGCTTCGGGTTTGGCAGAATACTTTGATATTTTCACCGAAGAACATGTTTTCAATATCGAAGATTCCAGAAAAATAATGAAAAAGGCAAGCGAAATGGGTTTTAAGCTGCGAATGCATGCTGATGAGATAAAGCCAATTGGCGGAGCCGAACTGGCTGCCGAGATGGGAGCAATATCTGCTGACCATTTGGGAGCTGCTTCGGATAAAGGGATCAAAGCAATGCAGGAGCGGGGAGTGATTGCCATTCTTTTACCCGGAACGATATTTTCGCTGGGTATGAAGAATTATGCCAGAGCCAGGGAGATGATAGCTGCCGGTGTACCGGTTGTCTTGGCAACGGATTACAATCCTGGCTCATGCAATTGTGACAGCATGCAGTTTATTATCACCCTTGCCTGCCTGCAAATGAAAATGACAATTGCCGAAGCGATCACAGCTTCAACCATTAATGCCGCTTATGCCCTGGAACGGGGAGATGTGACGGGGTCGCTGGAAATCGGTAAACAGGCTGATATATTGATTATGGACATGCCCTCATATCAATATCTGCCTTATCATTTTGGTTCAAATAATGTTGAAAAAGTAATAAAGAAAGGGAAAATTATCTGGTCTAAATAAAAAACAGGCTGCAAAAAGCAGCCTGATATCTACAGCTAATTATTTTTTGATCAAGTCCCGAAGCATATCAGTATAAGGGATAGCTCCACCTTTTTCATATCCCAGTTTTTGGACAACTTTGCCGGTTTGATCCAAGAGAAACAAAGTTGGGAATCCCCGTATCCCATATTTTTGTGCCATTTGAGCGTTATAATTTTCTTCACCTGCCGGCAGTGTTATTTGTTTTGGAAAATTAAATCGAACCAGCACCAGGTTATCGCTGGCAAAATCTACAAATTCCGGCTGGGAAAAGACTTCATCTGTTAATCTATGACACCAGACACACCAGTCTGAACCAGTGAAATTGACAAAGATATGCTTATTTCCCTTTTTTGCCAGTTTCATCGCATTATCCAGATTCTTTTGCCAGATCAAACCCTGCTCATCTATCCAGGTAGAATTACTGGCATCAAGTTTCCAGTTCAAGGATTCCTGAAGGAACTTGACATACTGATCTGCACCTCCTTCACGATAGCCTGTTTGAATGATTACTTTGCCAGCACTATCCAGAATTATGACAGAAGGAAAGCCTGGAATATTATATTGAACCTGCTTTGCACTGTTATAATTCTGCTGCTCCTTTGAAAGAATATTGCCCCGGGGGTAATCAAGTTTAACCATGACCATATTTTCCTGGACATAATCCTTAAAAACCTGATAATCAAAAACTTCTGAATTCAATTTATCACACCAGCTACACCAGTCTGAGCCTGTGAAAAATACAAATACGTGTTTATTGGTTTTTCCAGCTTTTTGTAAGGCTTCTTCAATATTGTTTTGCCAATTAATATTTCCTGCCCATAAACTCAGGGCAAAAAATACAATTATAGTTGCGAATGATAATTTTCTTTGCATTAAATCTGTACTCCATTTATTGTTATTACCGTCTTGATTTGGGCAGTTTTGGAAAGCATGGCATAAACACCACAGTAACGTTCCTCAGATACAGAAACTGCTTTATGTAATTTAATGTCTTGCAAATCATTACCTCTGAAATTGTAAATGACTGTAATCTTATTGTAAACTTGAGGATGCTCTTCAACTTTCTCTGCTTCCACATCCATGTCAAGTTCATATCCGATGATTTTCATTTTGTTCAAAATCCCAACAACTCCCACTGCACTGCAAGATGCTAAAGCGGGAAGCAATAGTGATTGAGGACTGGGACCAAGATCATTCCCGCCTTTTTCGAGGCTGATATCAATCATAAATTTGTGACCAGTTATTTCAGCTTCAAAACTATATCCACCTTTCCAGGTTATCTTTGACTTATTCGACAATATTTATTTCCTTCTCCTTGAGGACTTCATTATAGGTTTTTAGATAGGCTAACACATGATTAAAAATAGTTTCGAGATTATCACTCGGAAATTTCTCAATTAGTTTTTCCTGGATTTGCAATAAATCATCTACTGTTATTGCTGCAGCCCGTTTACCTGCTTTTGTGATCTTGGCTAACCAACTGCGCCGGTCTCTTTTGGATGGAGCTCGTTCCACTAATCCCTTTTCTACCAGTGAATCTATGAGACGTGTTATTCTGCTATGGGAAACGTTCAATTTTTCGGCAATGTCATTCATACAAATAGCAGTGTTGAGTTCGTTCAGATATTGAAGTAGATCACACTCAATACGACCCATATTAAGATTCTTTCTGGTAATGTTTTCTCTTTTTACACAGAGAATATTAAGCTCCTTAATTAATCTCGGAAATTGTGCCAGATACTTTGCCATTATACCTCCTCAACTGATTTCAAACATTTTTTTCAGTTTTTCTTCGTCAAAACCCACTATAGGGCGATTATTTATCCACATTTGTGGAACTCCTCTCTGACCACTTTTTTGTACCATATCTCTGAGAGCCATTGCATCTCGCGAAACATCTATTTCCTTATACCGGATTTGGTGGTCTTTCAGAAATTTCTTTAATCTCTTGCACCACCCGCATGTTGGTGTGCTGAATACAATCACGCTTTTACTCATCTATAGCTTCTCCATATTCTCATCATACAAACAATATAAGAAGAAAAATCATCTTCCAAAAAAAAAAATTTATTTTCTGAAAAGATTCACAGAGATAAATAATAAATTCATAACAAATATTCACCGCCCGATATTTTTACAAGTATAAAATATTTCTGTTGAAATATTATTATTCCTGTCATCAAACGAATTATTCTATTTAATATTATCCAGTAATTTCGATATTATCCGGTTAGAATCCAGTCCCTCAGCTTCCGCTGCAAACGAGACAAGTATCCGGTGTCTCAAGACAATGTGAGCGACTTTCCTGATATCATCCAGTGAAGGAGATGGTCTGCCATCAAGAGCTGCTCTGGTTTTGGCAGCTATTATCAGGTATTGAGATGCCCGTGGACCTGCACCCCAGCTTACCCAGTTTTTTATATAGTCAGGGCATTCATTATTAACAGGTCTGGTTGATCGGACTAAATTAACAGCAAATTCCATCACATGATCACTCACGGGGATTTGCCTGATAAAATTCTGATATTCGACAATTTCTTTAGCTTCAATTACTTTTTGCACACCGGTTTCTCTGTTTATTGTTGTTTGTCTCACTATTTCCACTTCTTCTTGATGGCTGGGATAATCAATGAGGATATTGAACATGAAGCGATCAAGTTGAGCTTCCGGGAGGGGATAGGTACCTTCCTGTTCGATTGGATTTTGCGTTGCCATCACCAGAAAGGGTTTGCTGAGATCAAAGGTGTTATTACCCGCAGTCACCTGATATTCCTGCATAGCCTGTAAGAGCGAACTCTGGGTTTTGGGCGGGGTTCTATTGATCTCATCAGCGAGTATGATATTGGCAAAAACTGGACCTTTGAGGAACTGGAATTGCCGTTTACCTTCTCCGGGAAGATCAGCGAGGATTTCTGTCCCTGTGATATCCGAGGGCATCAGGTCGGGCGTGAACTGGATACGGCTGAATTTCATATTAGTAGCTTCTGCCAGCGTGGAAACCAGCATTGTTTTTGCCAGTCCCGGTACTCCTTCCAGCAGGCAATGACCTCCCGCAAAAAGAGCTGTCAAAAAATGCTCTATCACTTCGTCCTGTCCCACTATTACCTTTCTGATTTCGTCTCTTATGGAATTTCTGGTAGAATTTAATTTCTCCAATGTTTGAGCTTTCGCATTATTCATACAATAACCTCTATATAATTTCCTTTATTTTCTATTATTTACTGGAGACCAATTCATTAAATCTGATTTTTAAGGCAAGTAAAGAAATAATGCCGGTCAAGAATATCCAGATTGTTGTCAGCAGATGAGAAAAGATAACGGCTGCACTTGTAAGGTTCTTATCCACACCCAGAGCAAGTGAAAAAATAAGTACCCACATAAACTGGTTTGACCCAATTTGAGCCGGAGGAGTAGGCAGAATATAGGTCAGATTCATCAGAGTATAACCAAATAATATTTTAAAATAACTGATATCAGCACCAAAAGCCCTGAATACCAGGAAGACATATAACGCTTCCGAAAACACTGCTGCCAGGGTGATTAAATAGATTAAGATGTATTCTCTCCAGCGTCCCCTCATTATTGACATTCCCTGCACAAATCCGGCAAAGAAGTTTCCCAGTTTTGGTCGCCAGCCAGCAGGTGCTGCTTTTTTTAAAATGGAAAGTATCTTCAGAGCTTTCTGCTGGTGATTGACTGTAAAAAACAGAAAAAGAAGGAAAAGTAGAAATATCAGAAGCAGAAGAATTATGATTATAAGCAAAATTTTATCAATTTTCACTGTCAGCAGAGGGATCAGGACAATTATCAGCACTATTGGGAAAAGATCTGTCAGTTTATCAATAAAAATTGTGGGAAGACTTTTTGATATCGGAACATTATTTTTATTCTTGAGTATTATCGCTTTTGCCAGTTCTCCAGCACGTACGGGGATAATATAATTAATCAACATCCCGCTCATAAACACCTGGAATGAATATAGTTTTGTCATCTTGAATTCTGGTTTTAATATAATTTGCCACCGCCAGCTTCGCAGAAAATATGCCAGAATATAAAATATAGAAAACAAAGGAACAAGGCTGAGATTATAGCTCCTGAAATACCAGACCAGTTCATCCCAGTCAACCATCTTCAGCCATAATAACAGAAATATAAGCCCCAGAATTATTCCTGTGATCAGGTTTAATTTCTTTTTCACTCTACTTTTTCCGCGCTATAATATAACGATGGTGTGACCAGTATTGTTTTATCCACAGGGGAAGAAAAGAATCTTCTATGAACATGAAACGGCGGACTTTTTTTTCGAGTTCCGGGTCTTCACCGGCATACCAGGCAAGAATAGACCATAGCCAGTCTGATTTTTTGCTGTCATCTACTTTAAAACCGAGTTTGCGTTTTATCTCCGCAATCGGCAGGCAGGTATCGGGCCAGGGTGGTGTATCAAAGATGCCTTCCTCGATAATTTTAAGACCTCGAGACTGGATAATGCACTTGATTCGGCGAAGTTGTATCCAGCGGGTATCAATATCATTTTTCCGGAAAAATTCCCTGTCCAGCAGGTATTTGCGTAAAGGATAACCTGGCTGCAGCGGGTTGTTTACGGAAATCATTACCAGCTTCCGCGATAAGTCAATCATCCGGTTGATTATTATATCAGCATCGTGATAAAACCATAAAGCCGCAAAATTCCAGACCAGATCATAACTGTTTTCCGGCAGATCAATTCTGCCCATTTCCTTTCCTGGAATAAAATGAGTTACAAGTTTATCATCAAGATACAAACGTTGCCAGTAGCTTTTTACTTTTTCCAGCCTTTGCCAGTCACAATCCACCAGATCAACTTTAATATTCTGCTGGGCAAAATAAACAGAGTTAATGCCGTCAACACCTGTCATACCATAAATAGGATACTCAAGTATCCGCTGTATCTCGTTAGTCTTGATCAGCCGTCGAAAGATGTAGTTAAGCCTGAATCGTTCATACACCGTACCCAGACCCTCATCAAATTTATGCTTTAATGTTTCCGAATTTTCTTCAGTTTTTTGTACCATTCGATTGTGCTCCTGATGCCTGGTATGGTTTCGATGTTCTTCAGGCTTAATTCCTGGTATGCTGATTCTACATCATAATACCAGTCTTGACTGAATAGCTGAAAACGGCTGCTCCAAGCTTGATTGCCCAGTAATTTTGATATTTGATAGCCTGACTGGAAAAAGATACCTGGAATTATGTATCTTTTACTAAAAGGTTTGCCCTTGATTTCCTGATTGATAAAATCTGCCAGCGTCAGCAGATTGACAGGATTCCGGTCTGCAATATTATAAATACTGCCAGGTCGGAAGTCATTTTCGACAAGCTTCTGCACTGCTAATACCAGCAATTCTACATTTGCCAGATGTATCAGCGGTGCCTTAGCTGGTAAAAATATCTGCTTTTTATCTATCAGCCGGATCAGGTGGTAAGGAAAACCGAAATCTTTCGGTCCGTATGTAATCGCCGGTCTTATGACTGCAGACCTTAGACCATAAAGCACATATCTATCAATCAATGCCTCTGCCTGGATTTTACTGCTGTGGTAGTTATTATCCCCATTCCGGGCAGTTGTTTCTTTCGCCGGTAATTGGCTGGGTACTGTTCCGAATATACCCAGTGATGAAAAAAAGATAAATTTTGCCTGATTCTTCATCGCCTGCAAGGCTAATTGCTCGGTTGCCTGAACATTTGCCTTCCTGTAATCTTCCTCAGTTGCCCGTGGTCTGTTGCGGATTGCTCCCACGTGAATTATTACCTGAAATTCTTTTCCACTCAATACCTGTTTCAGGCTGCGGATATCTGCCAGATCAACGGCTAATATCTCCGCTTTTTCCGGAAATCCTGATAATCTGTCCTTTCTGGTCTCCGGGCGGATCAGCAGTGATATATCATATTTCTTGATATTTAGTTGGTGCAGTATATTACGACCAATAAATCCGGTTGCACCGGTGATCAGGATTTTTTTATTCATATCCGGTAAAAAAAGATTTTAATTTAAGCCAGATAGAAGCTGACTCATTTGGCAGACGCCAGTGATTAAAGATTTCAATTTTTTCATCCGTGGTGATTTTACCCGGATTTATCTCAAATAGTTCTTCAGCAATCTTCTCACTGAATTTTTGACTGATTAGATTATAGGCTATTGCCTGCACGGATTCTTGCTGATCTCCATGATTATCAGAAGCAATAAAATGGGCATAGCCGTTTCTGAGTAGCACAAAGGCTGTATGTTCTATAACTTTACCATACATCCCCAACAGACTGCCTGCATTTAATTGAAGATAGATATCGCGATGCAGAAAATCCTCTACCAGATCAGGATTCCTGTTGATATCCGTGTATCGCTCCGGATGTGCAAAGATCAATTTGTATCCTGCTTTCTGGATTTTATAAGTTTGCTCAAAGATATCTGTGGGTATCTGCTGCAGCATTGTCTCAAAAAGAACATATCTGCTTTCTCCTAAAGCCAAACCCTCTTCTTTTATTGTCTCGGCTGCTTGATTATCTATAAAAAATTCGCAGCCAAGCTCTAATTCCACCTCTATTTTCGCAGCTTTCACTTCTGTCCGCAGCTCTTGAAATACCGGAAGTAACACTGTGCTGGTATTATGATATAAATTACGCATGAAATGAGGTGTTAAATATATTTTTTTTACTCCGGCTTGAGACATGATCCTGATCTGCTCAAGGCTCTGCTGAAGAGAATAGCTGCCATCATCAACTCCTGGCAGCAAATGACAATGAAGGTCTATCATTTTCGCTTAATACTGTGAATTGCCCGTGCAAATTCCTTGATCAGGTTAGCATCAAACCCTTTCTCTAATATATTGCCGGTTACTATAAAATCTGCTCCCGCGGCTGCCTTCTGGCTTGCTGTTTCTGGCTCTCGTATCCCTCCACCTATTATCAGCGGGATTTCTATATCAGATTTCACGGTCGCTATCATACTGTCGGATATTGGTCTCAACGCTCCACTTCCGGCATCCATATAGATTATCCGCATTCCCATATATTGAGCTGCCAACGCATGAACTGCCGCGATATCATTCTTGGCATGAGGAATTGGCAGGCTGTGGCTCATGTATTGCACTGAGGTGCTGTTACCACCGTCTATCAAAAGATATCCTGTTCCGATTGCTTCTATTCCATATCTTTTGATCAATGGTGCTGCCCGCACCTGTTCGCCTATCAGCATCTGGGCATTGCGGCTGGAGACCACTGAAAGAAGCAGCAACGCATCAGCATGCGGGGATACAAAGTTAAAAAGTCCCGGAAAGATCAAAACCGGTATTTTTGTTACTTTTTCTTTGATTTTTCGCAGATTCTCTTCAAAGCAGTCATGATACATCAAACTGCCACCTACCAGTAATCCATCGGCTCCATTCTCTTCACTTTTACAGGCAAATTCTTCCGCTTCTTCTCCGCTTAGATTATCCGGATCAAGCAGACAAAAATAGTTTGCCTGCTTCTTTGACATCGCCACCAGTCTTTCATATATCTTCATATATAACTTCCTATTGAGAATATTATCAATAAAATGAACATATCCAGCTTCATCAACTGAGAGATTTTTTTGTAAATAATTACTTTGTCCTGTGATGCCAGTATCAGGTAAAATACCAGTAGTGGCAGGATTACGAAAAACATTAATAATATAAATAGAGAATTTGCCAGGTTCTGAACCAGATAAAGATATGCGGTGAACGCTATTATAGCTAACACCGGCACCAAACATAGTTGCATCACTTTTCTCTTTTCCCATTTGATAGCAATTGTGCTCGCTCCTGATTCCCGGTCACCTTCTTCATCTTCCATATCCTTCACTATTTCCCGCAGAAATGTATAGAAGAATGCAAAAAAAGCGATGATCAGACTATTATGGATATTCCTGCCTGCTATCCCTCCATAAAGAAAACAGGATGCAGAGGCATAAGCTACCAAAATATTTCCGATGATAAATTCACGCTTGAAAAATCTCGCATATAAAAATAAAAATATTGAATTGATAAAAGCTATCAATAGACAGAGCACACTTCCCGTAAAATATGACAGGATTATTCCGACTAAAAATAAGATTATCCCATATAATAAGGCTTTGCTTTTGCTCATGGCTCCTGATGGCAAAACCCGCCCCGGTTTGTTGATCTTATCTATCTCGATATCATAATAATCGTTTACCGTGTAACCCGCTGCTGCGATGAACATTCCCGATAGTACCGCAGACAATAATTTCCAGATATCCACAGCCATTATATAATTCGGATATAGCGCACCAAATGCCACGCATAAACCAACGAATAGAAAATTTGCTGGCCTGATTATTTTTATATAGCTCAATATTACCTGTTTCCTACGGTAACCGTTCTTTTACCTGAGTGATGAATTCTACAAGTATTTCGTTACCTTCCATATTCTTGATCATATTATAGCAATCTCGTAATAGCTTTTCTGCGGTCTTTTTTGATTTCTCCAATCCGATAAGACTCGGATAGGTCGCTTTATGACCCCGCGCATCGGAACCTGGTTCTTTGCCCAGCACTTCATAAGTGCCCACTTCGTCCAGGATGTCGTCCACTATCTGATAGGCAAGTCCAAGGTTGAGAGCAAAATTACCCATCGTTATAGTCAGATTTTCTTCCGAATCGTTCAACGCACAAGCCATTTCCATTGACGCCTGTAAAAGCGAACCCGTCTTTTTCATGTGGATATATTTCAAGACATTGATATTGATTTTCTTATGTTCCGAGATCAAATCCACTGCCTGACCGCCAATCATTCCTCGTGTACTTAAAGCTCTGGTCAGAATACCAATGCATTTGACCGCATGATGGCGGTTTTTGATATCCGTCAATATCTCAAATGCTTTCGTGATTAATGCATCCCCAGTTAAAATCGCTATTGCTGGCGTATATTTCACGTGCACTGAGGGTAGCCCCCTGCGCTCCTCTGAATTGTCCATACTCGGTAGATCATCATGCACCAGCGAGGCAGTATGTACTAATTCCAAAGAAATTGCTGCCGGCATCACTCGTGTCAGGCGGTTTAAATTTTTCCTGCCCATCAATATCTCGTAAGTTGCAAAAAATAGTATCGGACGTATTCGTTTGCCTCCGCTGAATACTGCATAATTCATCGCTTCATTCAGGTTCTGCGGATATTCATCCTTCGGGGATAGATACTCATGTAACCCTTGTTCCAGTAGATATATCCTGCTTTTTAAATATTCTTGAACTAACAATTTCTTACCTCTCTTAAATCTTCAATGGTAACGGTACTCGTTTACCGGCTTTGGCGGATTCATACATTGCTAAAATGATCTCCAGTGATTTCCTGCCTTCACGACCGTCTGTCTGAGGCTCTCCATATCCCTGAAGTACTTCTACCACGTTTCTCAAATATCCCGTATGACCAAAACCATACACACTTGCCGGATTTGTTGTGCAGTTCTCGATCAGTTTATCATCATCATCATATTCCCTGAATTCCCAGTGCTCCACTTTGTTGACCGCTATTCCACCTACTTTTACTGTTCCGTTCTCTCCCATTACTGTTATAGAACCCTCCAGGTTACGAGGAAATATGTTCATGGTTACTTCCACAGTTCCCAAAGTTCCATTACGAAAACGGATTATTCCCGTGCCCATATCCTCCGTTTCGATATGATGGTTTAATGTTGCCGTCATCGCCATCACGCTGTCAACCGGTCCCCCCAGCCACTGGATCAAATCCAGATAATGAGAAGCTTGATTCATAAAAGCGCCTCCGTCAAATTCCCACGTGCCTCGCCACTTTGCCTGATCATAATAACTCTGAGGACGTGACCAGCGTACAGTTGCATTCAAACTGAATATCTTGCCAAATTTGCCTTTATCTATCGCTTGTTTCAGTAATTGAATTGCCGGATTCAAGCGGTTCTGTTTAACTACAAAAAGGTTAACCTGATTAGCATCGCAGATTTTCACCAGCTCATCTGCTCCGGAAAGGCTTATTCCCATTGGCTTTTCAGTGATAACATGAATTCTCCGCTCCGCTGCCTTGATCCCCATTGCCGGATGCATTCCACTCGGCGTGCAGATCAATACCGCATCAAGGCTTTCATTAGCTAACATTTTTTCGTATGAAAGATAAGTCTTGTTGATCCCGTATTGTCTGGCTGACTCCATTACACGGTCTTCTATTATATCACAACAACTTACTATCTCTGCTCCGTCTATTTCTGAGATTGCCGAAAAATGTTTCCCGGATATTCTACCACAACCCACTAATCCAAATCTTTTTATTTCCATCTAATCAGTTATCCTCCATTTTTATCACATCAAACACTATATTTATTATTTATCTTATTGTCAACTTTTTCCTCCCTATACCCAAGTCTATTCAGCCAAGTCATCCGACTCAAATGTGTACCGCTGGCGGTACCCCGCAAGTGGGACGCAGATGACGACCTTCCACATCACACCAAGCTATCATAAAAACCCAAGCTAAATTTCATCCTTAATTTCTTACTTCGCAATTTCTCATTCCCTCTCTCCCTCAATCCCTCTCTCCCTCAATCCCTCTCTCCCTCATTCCCTCATTCCCTCGCTCCCTCATTCCCTCTCTCCCTCATTCCCTCATTCCCTCGCTCCCTCATTCCCTCAATCCCTCGCTCCCTCTCTCCCTCTCTCCCTCGCTCCCTCATTCACTCAATCCCTCATTCCCTCATTCCCTCGCTCCCTTCTTCCAATTCCCCGTCACCAGTCACCAGTCACGATTTGTTGTCTCCCCTTCTCCTCTTCGATTTCACCCATTACTCATCACCTGTCCAGTCCTAAAATAGTTTACTGCTTTATTCTGCATTTCAATTCTCCACTTT
>CAZAHZ010000056.1:0-14603 GCA_964485055.1 uncultured Candidatus Cloacimonadota bacterium | reverse complement strand
GAAATGAAGGAATCAAAGAGAAATGAATTTACACCAAAAAATAAGACTTGACTTAAAACGATTTAGCAGCGGTAAGAGATATGAATTTGATATTTCTAATAATAATATTGAATTAAAGTTGGATAAATATTGGGATTTTCCCATAAGGGAACACATAACCAATAATCCCCAAAGAGCCATAGAGGAATTTGATAATGATTTAAAGGAAACTTTTAGGATAATTAAGAATCAAAATCCATCAAAAAAGATATTATTTGGGAATAGTGGCGGTTTTGACTCACGATTAATTCCAGTTTATGCAAATGCAGAGAATATACCTTTATCTGGTTATACAATTTGCGAGAAAAAGCCTAATTATTTATTTAAATCAGTAACATATAAAAATTCTGAGAAAATAGCAAGGTTATTAGATTTTGAGAGCGAAATTATAGAGCCAATATCTGCAAACATAGAGGAACAGCTTGAGCGAGATATTTATACGAATCCATTTGGACCTTGTCAATTATATAAATCATATTATCACCAGAATATTGATAATGATAATATATTAATAACTGGTCAGCAAGATCAAATGATAAAAAACACTCATTTTGGAAAAGTAAGTGACTTAAAAGAGGGAAAATTTATTAATCAAATTATTAATTATTTTGACAAGGGAAGCTTATTTAAGTCAAATCGTTATATCTGGATGAAGTATCTAAAAGTCAAAAATGCCAGGGCATCTTCAAGATTTATAAAGTTTTTATCCAGTATTGAAGACGATTTTGAAGCAAAACTAAGAATCTATTATAGTGAAAATAAAGAAAAAGAAAAATCGCTAATATTGACAAAATTATATCAGACAATATTAGATAAAAACGGATTTAATGGCGGGTTTGAATCTCAAAACAGATATTTCAAAACCTATTATTTATACTATCCGCTGGTTTTTGAAAATTCCTATTATTGGTCAGATGAACTGCTGAATAAAGGTAATTTATTGATGAAGATAATTTTATATAGAAATATGGAATTAGCAAAGATTCCATCTCAAGAGTTAAAATATATCATTAATAAGCCGCCCTTTATATATCGAAAATTGAGTATGATTCTGAGAGAAAATGGGTTGGAGTATAACAGATGGCATAGAATCAACAAACACTTTTCAAAATATAAATCGATAATGGGAATAAAAAACCCTTTATTTGAAAAAATTGCAAAACATGAGGATATATATGCAAACAGATTACACAATAGTTTTAAGATATTTATGGATTTTGTAAAAATAAAGAAGATTTTGGACATTATATATTACAATGAAATTGATACATTATTAAAAAGGAATTTTAATTATGAGTAAACAATTTAATATTGAGGACTTTTCAGTTTTCGAAATAAAGCATAATTTGTTTATTCGAAAATGTAGATTTTATTTTACTTGGCATATATTTATCAATAATAAAAACTTACATTATAAGGTGATATAATGAGAAAGTATCAAAATCGAAAGGGAAAATGTCTTGATTTTTTTTGTAATGGCATAAAAAATAATTATCATCAGAAAATTGATACTCTTAGATAAATGTGAGAATAAATGGTAAACACTAATAATTTCGATATAGATAAATTTCTAAAATTTGAAGAAGATAACAACCAATTCGATAAGCAGTATAATGGAATATATTATTGGCAATACATACGATATTATGTATTTACAGATTTATTTAGATTAAAAAATAAAGGGGAATATCCTCACACCCAGTTCAGTGATTTCAAAAAGTTAAAAAGATTTAAAATATTTCTTAAAGGGTTAATCTGGTCTATAATTAAGAATCCTTTTCTATTTAGAGGGAAAGTTGATTTATTGGTTTTTAATCAACAGCGAAGAATAAGAAAAGGGGAAAAATATTTTGATCCGCAATTTGATATCTGGTTACACAATCAAAAAGAATTCAAATATTTAATTATGGAAGGTACTTACTATGGAAATCATTTTCCTGCTTATAACCCAAACAACATGCGGTTTTTAGATTTTTTTATCGAGATCAGGAAAGTATTACGAGCACTTATAAAAAAAAATCTATCAGGACTAGTTAAAGAAATAAATGAAATAATCAATAGTGAATTTCAATTAGAGATCAATCCCAGGCAATTGGAATTCCAATTAAAAACCCTTTATATTGAATATAAATATCTTAAGCCATTATACAAAAGACTATTAAAAAAGTTTTACCCCAAAGCTATTTTAATAAACTGCTATTATAATATATCAAAAATGATTTTTATTGAGATTGCCAGAGAATTGAGTATAAAAACAATTGAATTTCAACATGGAACCATGGGTGAATATCATCTTGCCTATAATTTCCCTGAAAACATAAAAATTGATACTTTTCCTCAATTTGTTTTTGTCTGGGGGCAATTTTGGAAAGATACCACCAGGTTTCCGGTTGCTAAAGACAGAGTAATGGTTACAGGGTATCCTTATTATGAGAAGAGAGTTAAAGAAGAAAAAGAGAAAGCGAAAGAAATGGAGAAAATAAAGCCAGTAATTTTGTTTATTTCACAAGGAACAATTGGGAAAAAATTGAGTAAATTAGCAGTTAAACTTGCCAACAAGGTTTCAAAGGAATACGATATTATTTACAAATTGCATCCGGGAGAATATTATCAATGGGAGAAAAACTATTCTTGGTTGATTGATGCGGATATTGAAGTCATTGATACTAATGAATTAGATATTTATCAGATATTTGCAAAAGCGGATATTCAGATTGGTGTATATTCAACAGCATTGTTTGAGGGGTTAGGATTCGGGCTTAAAACAATAATCATGAAATATCCAAACTATACAATGATGGGTAATTTATTAGAAAATAGCCTGGTTGTGTTATGCCGTGATTTAGACGAAGTACTTAAAGAATTATCAAATAAAGAACAATCAATAATCAAAGCTGATTATTTCATTAGAAGCTCAAAAAGTGAGCAGTTAATAAATGATTCTCTCAACTCGGTGATAAATGGGAATACAAGGATTGGATAAAATGAAGGAAATTAAAATTGGTAACAGATTGGTTGGTGAATCACACAAGTGCTTTCTTATTGCAGAAGCGGGTGTAAATCATAATGGCAACCTTAATAATGCCAGAAAATTGATAGATATTGCAGTTGCAGCAGGCGCTGATGCTGTTAAATTTCAAACCTTTATTACAAAGAATTTGCTTTTGAATGATATTAAAAAGGCACCATATCAAAGACTGTCATCAAATAAATCTGAGTCACAGACTGACATGATCAAACATTTAGAAATGGATAGAGAATTTCATTTTCAAGTAGTAGATTACTGTTTAAAAAATAAGATAATATTTTTATCAACACCATATTGTTTAGAAAGTTTAAATTTACTGCTTGAGCTTGATGTTCCGGCAATAAAAGTAGCGTCAACCGATGCGACGAATTTAATTTTTTTAGAGCAAGTAGCAAAATGCAACAAACCAGTTTTACTATCAACAGGTATGTGTTCTCTGGGGGAGATTGAACAGGCATATCAGAGTTTAATACAAAATGGTTGCCAAGAGATTTCAATACTTAAATGCACTTCAAATTATCCGACTGAGATTGGAGAAGTAAATTTAAGGGCAATTGTGACATTGAGCAATGTTTTTGATGTAATAATTGGTTTCTCAGATCATACTGAAGGAGTAGGAGCATCTCCTTATGCAGTTACTATGGGGGTAAAAATAATTGAGAAACATTTTACTATTGATAAAAATATGAAGGGACCAGATCATAAAGCTTCGTTAAGTCCTGATGAACTTTGTCAATGGGTGAGAGAAATAAGGAAAGTAGAATTAATGTTAGGCAGCAAAGAGATATTTCCGACGGAAAACGAAATAATTACAAAGAAATACCTACAAAAAAATTTGGTTACAAAAACATATTTAAAGAAAAATGATATAATAACTAAAGAAAAAATTACCTCGAAACGAACTGGTGGTGTGGGGATAAAAGCTAATGAATATAAAGAAATTATTGGCGCAAGAGTGATAAGGGACGTAGAAGAAAATGAACCAATATATTGGAATTACTTAGAGAAAATGTAATGGTAATTAAGAAAGAGATAGTGTTAATTGGTGCAGGCGGACATGCTCGCGTTATAATCGATACGGCAGAATGCTTAGGTTTTAATATTTCAAGTATAATTGACATTGGATACAAAGGGAAAAAGGAAACAATAATTGGCTATCCAGTAATTGGTAATATCTCAGTATTGTCGTCATATAATATTGATAAAATAGAAGTATTTATTGCTATTGGAGATAACAAAATAAGAACAGAATATTTTAAGATAATCAAAAATATGGGATTTAATATTCCTGTTTTAATTCATCCCACTGCGATATTATCTAACTATGTTAGTATTAATGAAGGAGTATTCGTAAATGCTGGATCAATAATAAATGCTTTATCAGAAATTGGTAAAAATACAATAATTAATACAGGTTCGATTATTGATCATGAAGTGAAGATTGGTAAAAATACGCATATTTGTCCTGGCGTGAAAATTGCAGGCAGAGTGAGTATAGGTAATAATACTTTTATAGGTACAGGTACTACGATAATTGATAAGATTAGAATTGGTGACAATGTAATTATTGGAGCAGGTTCTGTTGTAATTAAGGACGTAAAATCCAATTCAAAGGTTGCTGGAGTTCCGGCAAGAGAATTGAAATGATATACATATCAACAACATGTGCCAATCATCAAAAAATAAGAGATTCAGTTATTGAAATAGCAGAATGCGGATTTAACAGAATTGAATTATCAGGCGGGACAGACAATTATCCTGAGCTATTGAACGATCTTATTAAACTCAAAGACAGATTTAATTTGCGGTTCCGACTTCACAATTATTTCCCTCCTCCTCGGGAGCACTTTGTGCTCAATTTAGCATCTCTTAATCAAGAAATATATCAAAAAACAATAAATCATTATTTGAGGGCAATTGAAATGTCCCAGTATTTGGGTTGCAATGAGTTCGGAATTCATGCTGGGTTTTACATTGACATTATGAAAGAATGCTTGGGAGGAGAAATACCAAATGAAAAAATAGTATCTAAAGCTAAATCAATGGAAAAGTTTTGTATCGGATATGATTATTTAAAGGAAAGGACTGGGAGTATAAAATTATATATTGAAAATAATTCTATTACTAATCATAATTACAGGAAATCCAATAATTCAAATCCCTTTTTGCTTACAAATTATCATGAATACAAAGAATTAAGAGAATTAATTGAATTTAAACTTTTGTTGGACGTTGGACATCTATTTGTAAGTTCTAATACTTTAAGATTAAATTTCAAAGAAGAATTAAAAAATATGGCAAATGTATCAGATTACATACATATAAGTGATAATAATGGACTTTCTGACCAAAACAGAGCTTTAGATCCGAAGGGGATAATTTTTAGTAACTTAAAGAAGATTGGTTTAACAAGTAAGACAATTACAATTGAGATTTATGGAAACATGAATGATGTGAGTAAAAGCATAAATCTGTTGAGAAAGGAGAAATTGATATGAAGAAGGCATTGATAACAGGAATAACAGGACAGGATGGATCTTATCTGGCGGAATTTCTACTTAATAGAGATTATGAAGTATATGGTTTAAGGAGAAGAACCAGTACAAATAATTTGGAAAACATCTCTCATTTAGAGCTTGATCCCCATAAAAAAGGCAAGAAATTTTATTTAAAATATGGAGATTTGACTGATTCAAGTAATTTAAATCGCGTCATAGAAAAGGTTGAACCGGATGAACTATACAATTTGGCAGCACAATCACATGTTCATGTATCTTTTCAGGTGCCAGAATATACAGCAGAAGTGGATGCAATAGGCACATTAAGATTATTGGATGCAATAAGAGAAACTGGAATAAACACAAGATTTTATCAAGCTTCAACAAGTGAACTATATGGGAAAGTGATGGAGTCTCCGCAGAATGAAGAAACTCCTTTTAATCCACAATCTCCATATGCAATTGCAAAGCTGTATGGGCACTGGATAACTAAGAACTACCGGGATGCATATAAACTTTATGCTTGTAATGGAATATTGTTTAATCATGAATCTCCCAGACGAGGAAGGTCATTTGTAACCAGGAAAATCACAACTTCTGTTGCCAGAATATTTTTTAAAAAACAGAAAAAATTATTTCTCGGAAATTTGAATTCAAAGAGAGATTGGGGGTATGCACCTGACTATGTTGAAGCAATGTGGTTGATTTTACAGCAGCGGACGCCGCAGGATTACGTTATTGCGTCAGGAACTAATCATTCGATAAAAGAATTTGTAGAAAAGGCATTTGAATTTATAGATGTTGAAATTATTTGGAAAGGATTAGGAATTAATGAAAAAGGTGTAAATCGCAAAACAAGCGAAATTCTTGTTGAAGTTGATCCATATTACTTCAGACCTACGGAAGTAGAATCATTACTGGGTGATCCGTCAAAAGCTATGAAAGAATTAAAATGGAAGCCGAAAGTTGATTTTAATAAATTGGTTGAGATAATGGTAAAGGCTGATCTTGAAAGAGAGAGGGTATTATGATACAAGTAGCTAAAGTCAGTTTAACTGGAAATGAGCGAAAGTATATTAATGATTGTATTGATACACAGTGGATTTCATCATCAGGAAAATATGTAACTAAGTTTGAAGAGGTAAATAAGGATTACTATATAATGAAGCATGCTGTGGCGGTATCTAATGGTACAGTAGCATTACATCTTGCACTTATTGCTTTAGGGATCAAGGAAGGGGATGAAGTAATAATTCCAGCTTTTACATTTGCTGCGTCCATAAATGCTATATTATATGTTGGAGCAACACCTGTTATGGTTGACGTTGATCCAGAAACCTGGACAATTTGCCCAGATTTATGCGAGGAAGCAATAACCTCAAAGACAATGGCAATAATGCCTGTACATATATATGGATTTCCATGTAATATGGAAAAATTGTGTAATATTGCCCAAAAACATAAGTTATTCTTGATTGAAGATTGTGCTGAAGCTCATGGGGCAGAATTTCAACAGAAAAAAATTGGGTCTTTCGGTGATATTAGTTGTTTTTCCTTTTTTGGAAATAAAATTATTACTACTGGAGAAGGAGGAATGTGTCTAACTAATTCAGATATCTTGAATGATAAAATGAAGACCCTTAGAGATCATGGCATGAGTAAGAATAAGCGATATTGGCATGAAATAATCGGATACAATTATAGAATGACAAATCTACAGGCAGCAATTGGAGTTGCGCAAATGGAAAATATTGAGAAAATATTGAGCCTACGGAATATGATCGAGAAATATTATAGAAAGTTATTAATCAATAAAGAGTATATAGAATTGAAGCCAAGTAACGAGCATATAAAAAATGTTAACTGGTTATTTTCTTTTTTAGTAAAAACAAATAATAGGTTCAAAATAAAAACCATTCAAGATAAAATGAAAAGCAAGGGTATTGAAACAAGAAGACTATTTTTCCCACTTTACAAAATGCCTCCTTACAAAGATTATAATACAAGGTATTTGAAAAACACAGAAAAAATATCCAGTAATGGTATTTGTTTACCCACATTCAATGATCTGAAATATGAGGAAATTGACTATATTGTAAAATCATTAATAGAAATAATAGAGAAAGAGTTATTATGAAAGTATTAGGATTAATACCTGCACGTAGTGGAAGCAAAGGAGTTCCCGGAAAGAACATAAAATTACTGGCAGGTAAACCATTGATTGATTACACAATAACTGCAGCTCAAAATTCAAAATTGCTAAGTAAATTAATTATCTCAACTGATAGCGAAGAAATTGCTAATATATGCAAAAAATGTGGAGCTGAAGTTCCTTTTATGAGACCCAAAGAGTTAGCTCAGGATAATACTCCTGATAGACCTGTGATTTTGTATGCTTTAAAATATTTACAGGAGTATGCAAATTTTGTTCCTGACTTTGTTGTACTATTGAGACCGACAACTCCATTTAAAACAGGTGCCATTATTGATGAGTGTATTGTCAAAATGTCTGAAAAGAGTAAGTACTCAAGTGTGAGAACTGTTACCAAAGTAGAGGGAGTTCATCATCCCTACTGGATGTTCAATAATAAGGAAGGTTTTCTCAAGACTTTCATTAAAGGTATTGATTTGAATACCTATCACAGAAGGCAACTTTTACCTGAATGTTATCGCTTGAATGGAGTCGTTGATGTGATGAGAACTGATATTATTACTAATATTGATGATATGTATGGTGATAAAATTGGATATGTTGCTTTATCTGAATATGATTCTGTTGACATAGATAATCAGTTTGATTTCGAACTTTGCCAATTTATGATTCAGAGAAACCAAAACTGTTTTCAAATATCAAATGACTGATGAAATAAATTTTGCCAACCAGGTACGTATCGCAACTGTTGAATTCAATGACTATCTGGAAATTCCGGTAAATACAACATATAAGATTAGAAGATTAATAGAAATCAAGCATCTAGTTCAGGATATTGATAAAAATCCTCGATAATTATATTTAATGAATAAACATATTGGAATCTACCCAATGACAACCAATTATAGCATGGAAAACATCAAATAACTATGATAGAAAAAATCAGGAGTTCCATCAGACAGTCTTTTTACTATGGGGTTGGTAATGTAGCAGTTAAATTTGTGGGATTGATATTACTGCCAATTTATTCTCGAAAGTTTGCTATTGAAACCTATGGTTTATTGGCTTTATTTGAAGTAATTGCTGAAATTATAATAGCGTTTTCATCCTTAGGGATTATGGGTGGATTTAACCGTTGGTATTGGGATCAAGATAGCCAAAGTAAACAAAAGTCTTTGTTTTTTACTACTATGTTGTTCTCAATTTTATCTACCAGTATTTTTCTATTAATTTCCTTCTGGGTCATTTGTCATTATTCGATGCCGATATTTAGTGTTGAAATCGGTACTGGATTGATGTTGATTTATTTGATCAATATACTATTTCGTGTTATATTGAATCGATTTTTGATGCTAATGCAAATAAAGCAATTAGTTAAAAAGCAGACCAAATATGTATTATTGAACATGGGAGTAGTACTTATAAGTACATTATTTTTTATTCTGAAGCTTGACATGTCTCTGGAAGGGATATTCTTAGGACAGATATGTGGAAATCTTTTAGTCATTATATTAATTCTTCCAATTATCTTAGGTGAAATGGAATTTAAAATAGAATGGAAGCTACTAAAAGAAATTGTAGTTTATTCATATCCTTTGGCAATTTCCGGCATAATGTCAATAGTTATGACGTTTAGTGATCGATTTATCTTGAAGCATTTCTTTACTTTAGGAACTGTAGGACAATATTCACTGGCATACAAGATATCTAGTTTGATAAAATTATTTGTGGTGAGGTCATTTTTGAAGTCATACAGTTTTAAATATTATCTTGAAATAAAAAATGAGATGCATAATAAGTTCTTCTACAAATCAGTTACTTATTTCACTTTTGTTTCTATATACAGTACATTAGTTCTCTGTATTCTAAGTGGATTGTTAATAAAGGTTTTACTTAAAAATGTAGATTATTTAGACTCACTGGTAATAGTACCATATTTATTGATCGGAATTGTTTTGGAAGGCATACGTTCCATGTTAACGATGCCGCTGATGAAACTAAAAAAAACAAAAATAGTTTCTTTAGTATCGATTGGTAGTGGATTACTTAACGTAATATTGAATTTCTTGATCATCCCTTCTATGGGCTCAATTGGAGCGGCTTTAACAACTGCTATTTCTAAAGCAGTTGCAGTCACTATTTTTTTGATTTTCAACAAAAAGTATGGATATTCTGATTATGAGGTTGTTAAATATTTAAAAGCTTTTATAGTAGGTGCTGGATTGATCTATATCTGGATTATTATTCCGGAATTAGGTATTTTTCTAAAAATAGTAATTGATCTAATTATACTTATTTTGTATCCGGTAATTTTAAATTTAATCGGATTTTTTGAGAGTAGCGAGATAAAAATGATTAAGCAATCATTCACCAAATGGAGTAAGCCTTCAAATATTATAGCTCTTTTTAAAAAGGAAATAGGAAAATAAATTGCTTGCAGCAGCGTACCGGTTCAAGAGTCAGGTTGTAGCGAATTAAAAGGATTGATCATGTATCGGAAACAGTTTTTATTAACTAAGAATGCCGAATTGCGGCTTAACTGGGATAGCTCGAAAATCTCGAATTTCTATTTGTATGCGCATCCTGAATTAAACTTAACTTCTGCACGAAATGATGATTCGGAAATTTATCTTCTTGGAAATTTATATGACTGGGAAGAACCGCATCTGTCTAATGAACAGATAGTTAATAGATTAATAGAAGCTAAGTCATTATCTAAGTTACTGATAAATATAGCAAAATATAATGGTGAATATGTAGTTATCTATAAACATTCAGATAGCTTTTATATCTTTAATGATACTTGCGCCCAGGCAGAAATATATTATGATGATAATTTTTGCAGTTTTGCTACCCGGCCAAAACTGTTGGCAGAAGTCGAAGAATTAATCCCTTATGAGGATCAGCAGGCACTCGATTTTTATTCCTCAGATATATTTAAGAAAAAGTGCCTGTTTGTTGCAGATACCACTCATGTAAAAAACATAAAACACTTAGTGTCTAATCACTATATTGACATCACAAAGAGGCGAGTAGAAAGATATTTTCCTCTTTATAAAAAACCGAAACGTGAAGTTAACGAAGTTGCAGAAAGGGCAGCTTTGATGTTAAAAGGATATATTAAGGCAGTAGCATTACGAAATCATATTGCCCTGGGAGTTACCGCGGGTCATGACAGCCGGGTATTGTTTTTAGCGAGTCTGGAAAACGATTGTGAATATTTTGTTTATCAGCATCCTGATATGAGCGATAATCACGAGGATGTCACTATCCCTAAAAAATTAACTTCCATCTACAAGAAAAAATTTACAGTTTTAAAAGATGAACAGCTAACCAACAGGAGCCAGGATAAAGATTACAGGAACAGTATTGATTTTCCCCGAAATATAGCTTTTTCAAGAGAATTTTTTACTGATCATGTTTATATAAATGGTAATATCAGTGAGGTTGCCAGAAATTTATATGGTTATTATAAGAATGCAACAGCGTCAGATTTTGCTTATTTAGCAGGATGTAAAAATGATCCCTTCGTTATCAGACAATACAAAGACTGGTTAGATTCAAATGAACCCGATTTTGAAAAATTGGGTTATAATTACCTGGATATGTTTTACTGGGAACAAAGAATGGGAACATGGGCAGCTAAAACAAAAACAGAAGCAAGGGCTTTGGGAAGAGAAATATTTTCTCCCTTTAATTCCCGAGAATTACTTACATTACTGCTCAGCGTAAATAGAAAAATGAGAGATAACCATATTACTATCCTCTACAATAAAATTGCTGCTATCCTTTCTAATAACAATAACGAAGTTTTAAAAATACCTTACAATCCCTGTCCGAAACAGCGCATGATCTGGTTAATGAATAAATTAAAAATATTCAATCTCTACCGTTATATTGGGCTTAAGACTCGTACTTTGACAAAATTATTTTAGAGAGTTAAGCCGTTTTGATTGCCAGTATATTGGTGCTAAGGAAAATTAGTTAGATTCTCTTTGATTTAAAGAGAATCAAATATTTAAAAGTTTATGGGGGTAAATTTTATGCACAAAGAAACTAAAGTAACACCAGCTATTCATTCAAAAACTCAAGGGTTTATGATAAAATGGAGAAATCCGCTGCTTTTTGCAATGTGTCTTGTACTGCTTTTAATTATCCTTTTTCCAATGGCATTTAAGGGATTGCGTCCTGGTGGTGTTGATGTATTAGGCTCCAAGGGTTCATCACACCAGATAGGGGAATACCAGAAAAAAACCAGCGAAGAAGCACTCTGGAATATGCATATATTTTCAGGAATGCCGGTTTATCATCGTAAAAGCGGTATAGCTTTCAGTTTCGATACAATAATACATTCCTATCTTGGTAAGATATTTTACCATTACATTTGGCTTTATCTGCTCGGTTTTATCGGCATGTTTTATCTGCTGCGGTTTTTTAAATTAAGCTGGTGGACTTCGGCGTTCTGTGCCCTGGGATTTATTCTTATCCCGCATTATATGTCTATTCTCTCGATCGGGCATTTCCAGAAATTCCGCCCTGTGATGTATATGCCCCTCGTCACGTTTTTCTTTCTCAGTTATATTAATAAGAAAAATCTGCTTTGGCTGCTCGGCTTCATTTTCAGTTTCTCTGTCCAGATCCGCACGCATCACTATCAGGTGGTTTTTTACCAGATCATAATCCTGATCTTTCTGGGGCTTTTCTACCTCATCAATTTACTGCGTTTCGGCAAAGGTAACATCGCTCTGCAAAAGGTGCTGATCCTAATTCCTGCCTGCCTGCTGATCATTATGATGGTCGCCCAACCGTTATTTGTTGCAGGAGAATATACGCCCTATTCCATTCGCGGGGGTACTGGCGAAGAAGGCTCCACTGGGCTTGATACCAGTTATGCTACCCGCTGGTCCATGCACCCGCTGGCAGTATTCAACTGGACAATGCCCCATTTCTTTGGCGGTGTTTCTCAGGAGTTGTATAAAGGTTCTGCTGTCCCGCAACTGACAGGCAAAATAATACCCGGTTACTGGGGCTATATGCCCTTCACACAGACTTATGACTATATCGGGATTATCCTGGCATTTCTGGCACTCACGGGTTTATTTGCCAACTGGAAGAAACCGGTTATTAAACTATTTTCCGGGCTATTTCTGTTTTGCCTGCTGCTTTCTTTTGGGCGGCATTTCCAGGCTTTTTATAATATTTTCTTCAATTATGTTCCTGCCTTTAATAAGTTCCGCGTGCCTGCCATGCTGCAGCTTGTCATGTTCCTGCTGGCAGTTATCTATGCCGGTTTTGGGCTTGACTCCATTCTCAAGGGCAATTTAAAACTTAAAAATACGATAATTGCGGTTACTGTGATCCTGGTTTTATCCGGTCTGGTGCCTTACCTGTTCGGTAGTTCCTTTCAGATGATCAAAGCTGATGAAGCTTCACAATACGGGGCTGAAACGGCTACACTTATTGCCGGTGCTCGTCTGGATATGATGCAGTCAGATGGGATCAGATTGATTCTCTATGCTCTTGCCTGCGCTTTGATCACTTACCTATTCCTTGGCAGAAAGATCAAGCTGGCTGTTTTTATGATCTTGCTGCTCGGATTGATGCTTTCCGACCAGGTGCCATATCTTAGAAAAGCCGAAGGTGAATTGAATAATCCCAAAGTGCTGGAAAACACTCATTTCCAGATTACTAATACCAACCGTAAAATTCTGCAGGATGACTCCTATTACCGCGTTTTCCCTATTACTGAAAATCCCTTTAACTCCAATGATTATTGCTATTATCATAATTCCATCGGCGGATATAATGCTGCCAAAATCCGTATCTATCAGGACATCATTGAGTCCTGTCTCTATAAAGGCTCCGAGCCCAATTTGCCCATCAACTGGAATATTCTCAAGATGCTGAATACCAAATACATCATCAGTTCCCAGGCTCTGCCGGAAGACCATCTTACTACCTATTATTATGATAAACCTGACAAGCTCATCACCTATATTACTAATTTCCAGGCACAGCCAGCCTGGTTTGTCAGCTCTTATTCCGTGATACCAGAGCGTCAGCAGCGTTTTGATGCTCTCAATAATCCGCAATTTGACGCTTTCAGCACTGCTATCCTCGAAGAAGACCCGCAGATTTCCATCTCTATCCCCGACTCAGCAAAGATCGAAGTAAAAGAGGCTTCCTATAACTATATTACCTATCAGGTTACAAACGATAAACCCGCTCTGTTTGTTGCTTCCGAAATTTACTATCCCAAGGGCTGGAAATGTTATGTGGATGGCGAAGAAAAACCGATTTATAAAACCGACCACATCCTGCGCTCTGTGTTTATAGATAAACCAGGTGAGCATAAAGTCCGCTTCGCCTTTGAGCCCGAAACTTATTTCCGGTATCTTACTATCTCCAAAATCGCTCATTTCATTGCCTGGATACTTCTCATAATTGCTGTGGTGATCACTATCATTAATAAAAGGCGAAATAAAATATCTTACGATGAATAAATTGATTTCAATAATTGTTCCTGTCTTCAATCGTGCTGAGGAAATTCGTGAGTTTTTGACCTCATTCTGCAGACAGGACACTAATTCAGGATTTGAGATCATTATCGTTGATGATGGCTCCTCTGATGATCTGGCTCAGGTGATAGACAGTTTTGCCGGTAAACTGGCTATTCGCACATTCCGGCAGCAGAATCAGGGTCCCGGTGCTGCCCGTAACCGCGGTATGGCAGAAGCTGCCGGTGAGTTACTCGTTTTCATTGATTCCGACTGTACCGTCCCGCCGGATTATATCAGCCGGTTGCAGAATGCTTTTGAACATCTCGAATTTGATGCTTTCGGCGGTCCCGATACGCAAAGAGATGATTTTCCACCTTTTCTTAAAG
>CAZAHZ010000055.1:0-14718 GCA_964485055.1 uncultured Candidatus Cloacimonadota bacterium | reverse complement strand
TATCTTAATATTGATATGATGACCACTAATGTACCTCTATTGGCTAACGAAATGAACGAATTCTTCGTGGCAACTTATCCTGAAGGCTGGTTTGATTACTGGGCAGGCAAAGGGGTTATCGAAGGAGCAGCAGGCTGGCAGGCAGTGATGTGGAATATCATTAACGGCAATGCCCCTATTATGTATCTTGTAGATGACGGTCGCGGTTATATGCTGGTTGACGGGCTGCAATATCAGGCAGGTGCCGGAACGCAGAATCTGCGTGTATCAGGTGATTACCTGTTAGGTGACTATACCTATACAGGAACAGTACTGAGTGCTGATGCAGTAGCTTCGGAAGTTATTACTATTCCTTTGACTTTTGCAGGTTTACCTGTACCGGAGATCGAAGATTATTCACTGATATCTTCTATAGACATGGTAACATGGGTACCGGTTGAAAATAATGAAGTGGAAATTGATTCCGATTATGATTACACTTATCTGAATATATATGACCTGACCACCAATGTTCCATTGCTGGTTGACGAAATGAATGAATTTTTCGTAGAAACCTATCCGGTAGGCTGGTTTGATTACTGGGCAGGCAAAGGCGTTATCGAAGGAGCCACAGGCTGGCAGGCAGTAATGTGGGAGATCATCAATGGTAATGCACCAATATTCTATATAGTAGATGACGGACGCGGTTATATGCTGGTTGACGGACTGCAATATCAGATTGGTCAAGGTGCACTTAATCTGCGAGTTTCAGGTGATTATCTTCTGGGAGATTACACATATACCGGAACAATATTGAGTGGTGATGGAGTGGCATCTGAATTGATCACTTTGCCGATAACCTTCATCGCACCAATCGTTTATATGCCTGGCGACGTACCTCAGAGTGCTTTTGTAATTGATGGATTACCCTATTTTGACAGTGGAGATACAAGTGTGGGCTTCACAAGCTGGGGAATGAATGCTGCACCTGATGTATTCTATACATTCACGCTGACTGAAACAACAGTTCTTGATATTCACTCCTGTGGTTCAGTTTTCGATACTTATCTTCGTCTTTATGACGATGGCATGAACCTGGTAGCTTATGATGATGATGGCTGCAGCGGATGGCCAGGCTCCTCAATGGCTTCCTATATCGAGCAGTATTCAGCAGCTCCGGGTACTTATATAGTAATGCTGGAGGGTTATTCATCCTATTCGGGATATTATGAACTGACAGTGGAAGAATATTTTCCGCCGACTTATGGTGACCTAACCGGTTATGTAACTGATTTCGATAGCGGTCTGCCGATCGAAGGCGCAACCGTGAATGCTACTGTTGCAACTGGTACTCGATCTAAAGTAGGCTTATCGGAAAAAGAAATAGCTTACCTGGAAACAATTCCTATGTCACGTCTGGTAACAACAACTGATGTCAATGGATATTATGAATTCCTTGGTCTGCTGACTGATACTTATGATGTAAACTGCTCTGCAGACTTCTATGAAGATGGATATGCTCAGGTCGAAGTTATCGAAGGGGCAAATGCGCAGGACTTTGCCTTAGTACCGATCACAGACTGGAATGTTTATCTGCATGTGGAAGCAGATTATTTTGCAGGTGAATGCAGCTATAACCTCTGGATGCCGGAAACACGCGGCTGGTACTGGGATGTGGATCAAACCTTTGCTGCCAGTTATGAAGCTCAGGATCACTACCTTGTAATGCTGCCAGGTACCTATCAGGTTTACTGCTATGATGAATATGGAGATGGCGGTATCACAGGTTTTGTTCAGGATGAGAATTTTGTGGAAATGGTTTCCTGGGATGATCTTGATTATGATGATTTAGGTATCTTTGAATTCTATAATGATTTAGAACCTGGATCAATCTGCCAGGTAGCAATTGATTACGGTACGATCAATGATTCCGTTCAAACCGGTTCGATTGTGTCCTATCAGCAGGTATGGTATCAATTTACTATAGATGAAGATTATGAGAATGTAGGAATTTCACTGCTGGGTTCAGATTTCGATACAAAACTCGAACTCTGGGGAGACTGCGGTGATGCCACCTATATGGCATATAATGATGACTGGAGTGGTCGTGGCAGCAGTATGGATCCATTAAGTCCTAAGGAAAAGGCACAATATCGCGTAGCTCAAAGTTACATTCCTTATGCTTACCTGATGGCAGGGACATATTATGTGAAAGTATATGGTTACAGCTCATCTTATGGCAACTACGAACTGGAGATCACCGGTAATGTAGTTATCCCCTGCGAGGTAGATGGTTATGTATATGATAATGTCACAATGACACCGATCGAAGGGGCAATGGTAGCACCCGGCATCAGTGGTTTTGAAGCCTATACTGACGCCTTTGGTTACTACTATATTACGGGCTTGCCAATTGGTGATTATGATTTCACAGTTTCCAAGGCATTCTATGGAACACAAGTCGTACCGGTAACAGCGATTGAAGGTTTGAATTCATTCAATTTCTATCTTGATCCGCTTGATTATCTTGAGATTGGTACTGGAACCACAACAGAGAATAAGATCCCCGTCTATGGGTTTTATGACTATAGCTGGTCAGGAGCTATATATCTGCAGGAAGAGATTGGAACTGCTATGTCTATTAATAAGATAGCATATAATGTCTCTAATTTACCGGCAGATTACACGATGCCTGATCAATATGTCTACATGACTCATACAACCATGGATGTCTTTGATGGCACAGCTTATCTGGATCCGGTCAATGCCGGATTTACCGAAGTATATTCTGGCACTGTAGTTTGGAATCCTGGCTGGATTGAAATAATATTCGAAACTGCTTTTGATTACAATGGCGTTGATAATCTGATGATCTGGTGGGACAACTATGATGGTGATTATGCCTCCGGTTATCCCTACTTCTATTATACTAGCCAATCAAATCGTGGTGTTTACAAGTATGCGGATACCACTTTCCCGTCTGCCTTAACAGGCTATCTGAGCTATTATGTACCGAATATCCGTCTCTATGAAGGTCAGGTTTTACAGCCTGGTGATACCACGGCGAATGCTATTCCAGTTGAATTCGATGAATTCAATTACTTTAATGATACTGGTGACCTTTCATTATATGCTGATGACTATAATATGCCGGGTGGGCTTGGTGGCGCTGATGTAGTTTATGCCCTAAATCTGGGCATGGATGCTTTAGTAGATGTTTCACTGCTTGGCAGTGATTTTGACACACAATTGGCTATCTACTCATCAGATGTAATTCCAGGTGGAGACAACTACCTTTACTTCAATGACGACTATTTTGGTCGCTTTGGTGGTAATGAACTTATCAACTGGGCGCGTCCGGTTATAGTTAACAAAGAAAACAGCCGCGTATCACAGAGTGCTCTATATGACATGCCTCTTGCTGCCGGTTTGTATTATATTGTTGTAGATGCCTGGATGACTGAAACCGGTATCTGGGACATTGAAGTAAGCTGGTCGGATGCCTGCCAGGCTCTGGAATGCGTAGGCACACCTGAAGGTGAAGAGATGATCCTGGAAGGTGGAGAAGATGTAACCAACGGCGGCTGTAATATGGTAGAACCTCTCTTTAGTTCAATCGCACCTGGAGAGACCGTTTGCGGCATGCTGAATACATACATCAATGCCACAGGTGGCAACTCGCGTGATATGGACTGGTATCTAAGCAATACCGGCGAAGAATATGAATATTATGAAGTTACCGTAACTGCTGATTGTGACTTTGGTGATGTTGCTATCTGGTTGACCAATGGTCTTTGCGGAGACGACATGATCATCTATGGTTTCTATGATGAGACCGGATACTGCTCTTATGAGCAAGGCGCATTCCAGGCTGCTGCTGGAGGTTTTGGTATTATCGTAGCTCCTCCGGTTTATACGGGTTATGCAGAAGGATTTAACTATGCACTTAATGTGGAAGTCGCTGAATACATTCCACCCGATGATGTATTTATCAACGTAGCAGTAGATTACTATTATTATGAAGGTTCCTGGAACGTTTATGATTACCAGACTGAAAGTTTCCTGTATGCTGAAGACATGCTCTTCACAGTAGCTTATGAAACTCAGACTCTGGCTCTCATCCTTGATCCTGGCATGTACTCAGTAGTCTGCTGGGATGAATATGGAGATGGTGGTATCGGCGGTAACGTAATCCACTTGATGCAGACACTTGTTTCCTGGGCTAGTACCGGTTATTATACTACCGAAGGCTGGTTTGATTTTGAAGTCGGCGGAGCCTTGATGTATGGCGATGTTGATGACAATGGTGTGGTAGAAGCCTTTGATACCTCCAACCTGTTGCAGTACGTGGTAGGTCTTGATCCGGATGCATCTCCGCTGCCCTGGAGTGAAGAAACCATGATTGTCGCTGATGTTTCTGGTAATGCCTGGATCAATGCTTATGATGGTGCTCTGATCCTGCAGTACGTGGTTGGCTACATAGATATCTTCCCGGTTGAACTTCTTGTTCGTCATCAGGCTCCTGAAGCTGATGTAGAAGTATCTTTTGTGGACAATGAACTGATTTTCACAGCTACAGGTGAACTTTATGGATTTGAAGTAGAAGTTTCCTCACAGATAGGAACACCTGAAACAGAGATCCTTTATATGGTAAATGGCAACAAGCTTGCTCTGGCTTCAGCAGACGCTATCACGGGAGAATTCCTCAGGATCCCAGTTGCCAACGATCAGGTTACTGTTGATATGGTTATTAATAATGCTACAAAGAAAATTGATCTAACTTCAGTTCAGCCAGTCACCACTCTGAAGAGCAATTATCCGAATCCATTCAACCCGATTACTACTATCGCCTACGAAGTTGCAGAACCTGGTGACGTTCTCATCCAGATCTACAACATTAAGGGACAGTTAGTTACCACACTGGTTAACGAACATCAGGATACCGGAATATATCAGATCAGGTGGAATGCTGATGGACAGGCTTCCGGTGTTTACTTCTACAAAATGAAGTTCGGACGTTATACAAGTACCAAAAAGATGATACTGATGAAGTAATTGTCTGATAATAAGATCAGTCCCTGCTCAGCAGGGACTGATCATTTTTTGTTAATCCACACCTGAACTGATATTTTTGAAACCTATTATAACTTAAAGCTTGAGAACTCATTTCTGGTGTTAACTGTATATATAATTTTTTGAGGAGCTTATGAAAAAGTTAATAATATTACTGTTTTTGGTAATCATTGTGGGCACCTTATGTAGTGAACCCGTTAGAGATAATCGTCCTTTAGGTAACTGGTCAGGATACGTTTACAACATTGATACAGGTGAGCCTATCGAAAATGCTACTGTCTATCTCTCACCTTACTCCAGGGATGACGAAGAAAATTCGACCAGAGAATACTATACCGATAATACTGATGTAAATGGTTATTTTGAATTTCTTGCCGTAGATACTGCTGTTTACAACCTTAAAATAAGTAAGTGGATGCATTACGACCTGCTTGACGTCGTCAGTATCGTTGAAGGTGATAATGAAATTTCTGAATATCTAGTGCAACGTGCTGTAGGCTGTAACTACACTGCCTATTTCGTCCTGGATGAATATTACTATGAAGCTTCCTGGAATATACAAAATGCCGATTTTGGATACTGGTATTTCGACGGAGACCAGACCTTTGACTCGGAAGAATCGGTTCGATATTTCATGTATCTGGCACCTGGCACCTGGACATTCTATCTCTATGATAGTTACGGAGACGGAGGCTGGGGAATCTACCTTTGCGATGCTTCGGGAATTGTTATCCACGATCAGTATGTTGGCGGTGACGAACTTATATTTGACATAGTTGTCCCTGAAATTCCGGGAAATACCTGCTCTAATCCTATAGAATATCTAGCCATTAATGACCCGCCAAAAACAGGACAATGCGCCGATACTCAGGAGATATGGTATGAGTTCTACCTTGATAACACTTATACTAACGTGGTGGTATCACTCCTGAATTCTAATTTCGATACAATACTTGAAGTATGGCAGGATTGTGGTGATGCAAATTATATTGCTTATAACGATAACTGGCTGGAAACGTTTGAACAGAGTGTGATCGAATTCGAGTCACTTGAACCTGGGTATTATTATGCCAAATTCTATCCTGGAGGTGTTGACCCGGGCTACTATGAAATTGAAATTACCGGTGATGGGTCCCAGATAATCGGAAACCTGGATGGTTATGTTTATAACTCTGTCAGCCTTGACCCAATAGAAGGGGCAATTGTAGAAATCTATTTAGTGGAATCACGCGAATTATCACGGCTATATACTATTACTGACGCTGACGGCTTTTACCAGTTCAATGACCTGGCAACAACCACTTACGATATCTATTGCTCTGCCACCTTGTATCTGGACTATGCAATACAGGTAACTATCGAAGAAGGAAACAATACTCTTGACTTGCCGATGGATCCCTTTACGAACTGGAATACTCATCTGGCGCTGACGGTTGATTCCTATGAAACTGAAGCCAGCTATAATCTCTGGATGCCTGATCAAGAATCATGGTTTTGGGCAGTAAATAAGACTTTTGCAAATGAATACGTAACCAACAACCATTGGATCAATCTGGAACCGGGATATTATGAGGTATTTTGCTGGGACACATACAACGACGGTGGTATATCGGGTATTGTGGAAGATAATGATGAAAACCTGTTGACTTCCTGGGATGATCTTGATTATAGTTTCGAGGGAATATTCGGTTTTATTGTTGCAGGTGTTGTCTTTTATGGTGATATAGATGCGAATGGAATTGTAGAAGCTTATGACGCCTCAAATGTCTTGCAATATGTAGTTGAGCTGGAACCCGATGCTATCCCGCTGCCCTGGGATGAAGAAACAATATCAAGAGCAAATGTAGATGGTAATGACTTCATTGGTGCTTATGACGCATCTTTGATACTGCAATATGTAGCTGGAGTTATTGACATTTTCCCAGTTGAAGAATTGGTTCGTCATCAGGCTCCTGATGCTGCGGTTGAAGTTACTTTCATAGATAATGAACTTATCTTCACAGCAACAGGCACACTTTATGGATTTGAGGCTGAAATATCATCTGAAACCGGTACTCCTGAAACGAATATTCTCTTTGCCCTTAACGGCAATAAAGTAGCTCTTGCCTCGGCAGATGTTATCACGGGAGAATTCCTCAGAATCCCTGTTGTAACTGACCAAGTTACGATCAATATGGTCATCAACAACGCTACTGAGAGAATTGATCTCACCTCAGTTCAGCCAGTCACCACTCTTAGAAGCAATTATCCGAATCCATTCAACCCGATTACTACTATCGCCTACGAAGTTGCTGAACCTGGTGATATCTTGATCCAGATATACAACGTCAAGGGACAGTTAGTTACCACACTGGTTAACGAACATCAGGATACCGGAATATATCAGATCAGGTGGAATGCTGATGGACAGGCTTCCGGTGTTTACTTCTACAAAATGAAGTTCGGACGTTATACAAGCACTAAAAAGATGATACTGATGAAGTAATTGTCTGATAATAAGATCAGTCCTTGCTGGCAGGGACTGATCATTTTCTATTAATCCACACCTTAACTGATAATTTATAGGGCTTATACGTCCTATAGTACCTATATCTCTTCACCTTCTCCCCAACATCCCTCTGACTTCCCCCAATAATTGAGAAGCCCTAAAAAAAATAGAGAAGAACAACTAAGTAGTCTTCTAAGGCAAGATGGCAACGAGCTTGCAGGGCAAGTACTCTCCTATTTAGTATTCTACTTTATAATATAACCCTTGACAATATTATGCAGGATAATTTCTTTTCTTTTGTCATCAGTAATGAGAAGCAATGGAGGATAAAATGAATAAAGTAGATTTGGTAGTGCTGGGTTTTTTGATCCGGAAGCCGATGCATGGTTATCAGATAGCCGAGTTTTTTGAGAAGCGTGGTATCGAGTTTTGGATCAAGATCAAGATGCCTTCGGTATATAAGGCTCTTACACGTCTCGAAGAAAGAGGTCATTTAGTGGGCAGGGTTGAAGTTGATGAAAGCAATCGTGTCCGGAAGGTATATTCTATCACGGAAAGCGGGAAAATATATTTTCAGGAGCTGCTGGATGAGATATTCCTTTCGGAGAAGTTCGTTTCTCCCTTTGATTTCTGGAATGCTTTTCGGTTTTTAGAGGGCAATGTAACGCAAGATTATTTTATAGAAATGATCAGGCACAGGCAGACGTTAATGTTGCAGCATCACCAGGAAATGGAGGAAAAGCGTAAATGCCACGAAGAGCATTTTACCGATGCCCCTCTCCCCTTTTATCTCAGGATGCTTTTTCAGAACCTGCGTAAAATGAAAGAACATGAGCTTAATATGCTGGATGAGATTCTGTCAGCCGCCATGCTGCCGGAAAATGCCTCTGTATTTCAAAAAGTGGGAGAATAAATATGAAAAAACTGATTTATCTTACGGTCTTATTACTAATTAATATCACTTTAGCTGCCACGGACATTTTAAACCTGGAGCAGGCATTAAATTCCGCCCTGGAAAACAATCCGGCATTAAGAACTGCTGCCAGCGAAATGAAATCTGCGCAGAAATCCAGCCAAAGCAGTTTTCTGGGTTTGGGTCCTGCAGCCAGCTTGAATTACAGTAAAAGGTATATGAATCCGAGTACAATAACTGGCGTAGATGAAACTTCCTCTCTTAATATCAGCGCCAGCCAGCCGCTGTTTAACGGTGGCAAAGTCTTTCTGTCCTCTCAGATTGCTGAGAGCACTTACAAAATAAAAAAAGCAGCCTGGCGCAGTAAACTACTGGAAGTTGCCACCAATACACAAATGAAATATTACAGCGTGCAAAGCAACCGGGAAATGGTTAAAGCTCTGGAAAAGAGTCTGGAACAAAGCACTACCAGTCTAACAATTGCCCAGGCTAAATATGAAACGGGATTACTATCTAATGCGGAATTATTGCAGATGCGAAGCGAGAAGCTATCCAAGGAGCTTGATCTTATTAATATGCGCAATGCTTACGTTTTGAGTAAACTTGAACTGGCAGATTACGCTGGGATCACTGGCGACTTTGAAATAGAGGATTTTTCTGCGACTGCCTTTGATGATCTGCTTGCTGCGGTAAATAATCTCAGTCCTGCACAGCAGCAATTGCTGGAAGAGCGTCTCCTCAAACTGGGAGAAGAAAATAATCCCACGCTGCAGATTTCTCAGATCGGCATCAATAATGCCAGGAAGGCTCGTTTATTGGCAGCCGGAAATTTTCTGCCTTCTCTTAATCTTTCCTATTCCTATAGCTGGGATAATAGTAATATTAATGAAGATTTTGAGGGCAGCAGCACTTTGGGTCTGTTGGCATCCGTACCCATTTTTCCTTTGGCAGATAATGCTTTGAACTATCAGGCAGCCCGTTACGATCTGCGAAGTTCAGAGCTTACTTATGAATCCACCCGTAATTCCATCATCCTGGCAATCCGCAGCTCATTATTAAATCTGATCACATCAGCTAAAGCAGTGGAATCTGCCCGGTTAGGCAGCGAATATGCCTGGGAAACCTGGCAGCAGATGCGTGCAAATTTCGAACAGGGACTCGTTTCCGCCAATGATCTGCTTTCCATAGAAGTTATGGTTATCAGTTCCGATACCAGCTATATTACTTCCCGGCAAAAACTTCTGGAGTCCATTTCCAGCCTTAACCAGTTACTGGGACTGGAAGACAAAGAACAATTAATCAAAATAATTAATAATCCGGAGGAATAATGGAAAAAATAATAAAACTGATCATATCAGGGCTTCTCTTAAGTATTCTTTGGACAGGATGTGCTAAAAGTAATCCTGGTTCTAAGACAGGGGATATGAAAAGCGTGGAAAAACCGGTTCCTGTAATGGTGAGAACTGCCACTTTGGCAGATCTGGATGAATATATTTCCTTTACTGCCAAACTGGAAGGTGTCACGGATATATACCTGACGAGCGAAAGCAGTGGTAAAGTTATGGAACTGAAGAAACACCTGGGTGACTGGGTAGAAAAAGGTGAAGCCATCGGCAGCATCGAAAACGACAGTTACTTAAACCAGCTAACTCAAACAAGAGCATCGCTTATGGCTGCAGAAGCCTCCGTAGAACTGGCAGAAATGCAGATGGAAACAACCGAGAAGCTTTTCAATGAAGCCAGGATAGCACGGAGCGAATTTATTGCTACACAAAGTAGTTACAAACAGGCGCTGGCTGCCTACGAAAATGCCCAGGTCGGATTGAAGCAAAGCGAACTGGCAGTTAAAAATGCCCAGTTCACAGCTCCTGTATCCGGCTATATCAGCGATCTGAAACTGGAAATTGGCGCTTATATCGCCATGGGGCAACAGGTCTGCCGTCTTGTGGATAACAGAAAACTGGTTATAAAAACCGGACTCGGTGAAGGGGATATCAGCGGTTTAAAGAAAGGGCAAAAGGTTTTTATAAATTCGGATTATTATAAAGGTCAGATCCCGGGTATAATTACAGGTATTGGTATTGCCCCTGTAAATGGTTCCGTCAATTATCCCGTGGAAATCGAACTGGAAAATCCGGATAAAACTTTGCTGCCTGGAATGATCGTAGCTGGCAAAATACTCCGTCAAACTTTTACCCAGGTTCTTTATACTTCTCTGAATAATCTCACCCAGGTATATGATGAATATCTGATCTATACAGTAAACGATCAGAACCGGGTGCAGCAGCACAAAGTGGAACTCGGTAAACAGATTGAAGGTAATGTGATCATATTGAGCGGTATAAACCCCGGCGACCAGATTGTGATCGAAGGTGCAAACAGCCTCAAAGATAACTCTTTAGTTGAAATTAAGAACTGATATCAGGAGCAATTATGTCTTTAGCAAAATTTTCTGTAGATAATAAGATCCTGATAAACATGATCATGATCATTGTGTTTATCTATGGCATATACACAATGATCAACATACCCAAGGAAGAAATGCCGGCAGTTGACTTCGGTTCTTTCTATATTTTAGTAACCTATCCGGGAGTTTCACCTGTCGAGATGGAAAAACTGGTCGTAAAAAACATTGAAGATGAAATTTCCGATGTCCAGGATGTGGATTACATATCTTCAACAACGAGCGAAGGCATGGCTACGATATTCGTCAGCATGGAAACCGGCGCTGATATTGATAAAGCCTGGGATGACCTTAATACGGAGCTGGACAAAGTAAAAGACCTGCCGGAAGATGCCAATGATCCCGTGATCGTGCGGCTTAATATGCGGGAAGTAAATGAAATCTGCACAATTGCCCTCGGTGGCGATTTTTCCGGTAATGCCATCCGTGAAATTGCTAATGATTTTAAAGATGAACTGCTGGATATTGATTACGTCTCCAAAGTTGAAATTGCCGGAACTCGCGAAAGGGAAATCTGGATTGAAGCTAATGCAGAAAAACTCGATAATTTTGCGATCAGCCTGAACGATATTATGAATGCTATTTCTTCGCGTAATAGAAATACTCCCGGTGGTACGATACGTTTTGGTAGAGTGGAATACCTTATCCGCTCTGTTGGTGAATATGATCATACCGTGGAAATCGGTGATCAGGTGCTTGCCATGGATGAACAGGGTAGAGCAATTCGCATCCAGGACGTGGCAACTATCACTGATACACTGGAAAAACCTGTAACCATTGGTAAACTGGATGGCGCAACTGCCATAAACATTAATGTTTATAAAAAAGCGGATGGAAATATCATTAACGTGATGAAGGATGTCCGCAAACTTACCCAGACCTGGGAAAAGAAAGTGCCGGGACTCAGCGCCAAAGTTCAGGATGACGGCTCTATCCGCGTGCGCAACAGCATTAATACGCTCGGAGGCAATGCGCTCTTCGGCATTATTCTGGTTTTTCTGGTGCTTTTTGTTTTCATCGGCTGGAAAAATGCGCTCTTTGCTGCCTGGGGTATTCCCTTCTCCGTACTGCTGACTTTCATCCTGATGCACCAGCTTGACGTCACTATCAATAATCTCAGTCTTTTCAGCCTGATCCTGGTGCTGGGTATGATCGTTGACGATGCCATCATCGTGCTGGAAAACGTACATCGTTTCCGCGAAATGGGTTATAATCGGCGTGATGCAGCTATTGAAGGTACACGTCAGATCATGTGGCCCGTGGTCTCTGCCGTGCTGACAACTATCGCCGCTTTTTCGGTTCTGCTGATGATGCAGGGCATGATGGGACAGTTTATGAAGGTCTTCCCCATCGTGATTTCCGTGGCGTTGATTTCTTCGCTTTTTGAATGCCTGGTGCTGCTGCCCTCGCATATTGCTGAATTCGGCGATAAGACACTGATCGTGCATAAAGATAACAGTAAACTGCAGATCTGGCTGGAAAAAAATTACCGTAAATTGATCTCTTCCGCACTGAAACACCGGCTGCGTACTATTTTAATTGTGGTAATTGCCATGGTTGCTGCCATTTCTTCAATTTTTCTGGGTCTGGTGAATTTTGAATTCTTCCCGCGTCATAAAGCTGATACTCTCTCTATTCTGCTCGATTGTCCAGTCGGCTATAATCTTGATAAAACAAATGAAATCGTCAGCCAGTTCGAGCAATTCTTGATGAATATGCCCGGAAAAGAAGATATCGAGGCAGTGGTTACCACCATCGGTCAATATAATGAAAATCATCGCAACAAGCAGGAAACGAATATCGCAGAAGTTAAGGTTGACCTGGTGGAACTCGACAAAATGCAATTCAGTCATGATCAGCTAAAAGGTAATATCCGCACTTTCCTGGATAAATTACCGGGATTATATTCCTATAAAATGTCCGAAAACAGCCGTGGAGCACCTACTGGTGGCGATATTGAACTGCGTATCCTGGGAGATGATCTGGACAGGCTGCAATACATCGGCAATTATATTATCAGTGAACTGGAAAAAATACCGGGCACTGCCGATCTGGAAACCAGCTTCTTCGAAGGTAAAAAGGAAATTCAGATTTATCCGGATTATGATAAACTGGCTCTTTACGGGCTTTCTACAAACAGTGTATCCAATCTGGTTGCCCAGGCATGTTACGGTATGACTATTTCCAAATACCGTGGAGAAGGGATGGATGAATATGATATTGTTTTGAAAATCAGGGAAGATCAGATTGATATGGTCGATGAACTGAAAAATCTGAAGCTACGTACAAAGAATAATGACTTAGTTGCTCTCAAGAATGTGGCTACTTTACAAATTACCGGAGGTTACGCTCAGATCAGTCATCGTGATGGAAAAAGACTTATTGAAGTTACCGGAAATGTTTCCTCTTATGTTGATGATACCGGAGAAGTGAAAATAAGGACTCCTGATGAAATAACCAAACTCCTTAAAGGAAATGAACTTACCGGTGAAACAGGAATTCTTTCTAACTTCTCACAGAATTTCGCTGGCTATGAAATTGAATTCGGTGGTTCCGCCGAACAACAAAAAGAAGTCTATAATTCACTCTATCTTGCCGGGTTAATTGCCTTACTGATGATATATACAATCCTCGCTACTCAGTTTAAAAGCTATGTACAACCCCTCATTGTTATGTTTGCCATACCATTTGGACTTATCGGAGTTATCTTTGGTCTTGTAATCACGGGATTACCTTTCTCAATGATGACTATGATCTCAGTGGTTGCTTTGGCAGGTATTGTCGTCAATGATTCACTGGTTCTCGTTGATTTTGTCAACCGTGAACGTGAAAATGGCATTGACCGCTGGAACTCGCTCATCAATGCCGGTGCCATTCGCTTGCGTCCGATATTGATGACCACCATCACAACGATTGCAGGCTTTATGCCAATTATCCTCTCAAGTTCCCAAACCATTGGAGATTATAAGCCTATGGCTGTCAGTATTGCCTTCGGACTCGCTTTTGCCACCATGCTCACATTGCTTGTGATCCCGGTTATCTATTCTCTGGTTGATTCCATTTTCTATCGCCTCAAAATGACCAGATTCCAGGGAGAACACAAATCCCGCGAAGAATGCCTCGATTGCCCTGAAGATAATAAATAATCTATTTACATAAAAAAGCAGGTGGATGCTAATACAGTAGCCACCTGTATTTTATCTTCTCACTTCTCAGTTTTCACGTCTTCTCTTCTCTTATTACATTCAAAATTCAAAACTTGAAATTCAAAATTACTCTCCTTCATCTCTCACTAACCAGGATACTGTAGCCGTGATGTCTGATCTCCCGGCAATTATTAAAGTGCTTCTTGATTATTTCTGCCAGTTTCCAGGGATTACGCGTCACAAACCAGGCTTTTCCGCCTTTCAGCAAATTGTCCCGGGCAGTTTCCACAAAAATACCTGCTATTCTGTAATCAGAGAAATAGGGTGGATTACCAGTAAAGACCTGACATTTGGCGGGGGCAATATAACCAAACGCAGTAAGTTCTGTCCGATAGTTCTCAATTCCATTCTTTTCACAATTATATTCTGTCATCTGGATAGCCCGGCTGTTTGAGTCCACAAAATATATCATATTCAAGCTCTTTTTTTTCGCCAGTGTGATACCAATTGAACCAATCCCGCAACCCATATCCAGCAGTGTATTGCCGTCTTCGATCTCAACCACATCCTGCAACGCCTTGGCACCTTCATCTACCCTGTGATGAGCAAAAACTCCGGGCAATGATCGAAAAGTCAGTTCTTGTCCCAGAGCATC
>CAZAHZ010000054.1:0-14765 GCA_964485055.1 uncultured Candidatus Cloacimonadota bacterium | reverse complement strand
GCGAGTACGCCAGCGGTACACGTCCACTTGACTTAATCCTTAATTTCCTTGCCGAAGCTCTACCGCAGAACTATATAAGTTGCACTCGAAACGATACCATATATTAACGTTAGGTCGTTTCGAGTGCGACTGGTAAGGGATTGCGATAAATCAGGGGAAAATCTTACAAGAGTTCTGCACAGGACGGAAAGGGGTAGAGGACGATGGTGTTTTTTCAGTGAACGGGGTAAACAGAGTGAAAGGGGTGAACGCAGTAAAGAATACTGCCGGAGGTGGAACCGGATGAAGAAGCCGTATATGTATTTAGAGAATTACTGGAGTTCCTGGATGATGATCTGGGGTCTGATAACCCCGGCTCTGATCTGGGTGTGACCATCTATGAAGATGTGATAACCGGTTTTCTGCTGGAAGAAATCCTGATATTCGCGTGGTAATGGGAAATTTCCAAAACCCTGGGTGAGCACGAGCGGGAAGGGAATAATTTCGTTGCCGGTAAGTGCAACGCCGATATCTTCACCGGTATATTGTGTTAACTGACGATAATGGATCGAGGGAGCCACCAGTCCGTGGAATCCGAGTTCGGCAACCTTGTTGAGGAAATTCAGATCAACCTGATCTTTAACCACCAGAATAGTATCCTGTTGCGGAGCAGGAATATCATTCAAGTCAGGACAATAGAGCAGGATACCCGTAGCCTGTCTGCCGAAACCGACAACGCCCTGAATTTTCCAGCCGGTGTAATTAATATTAACTTCCCGCTGGGGAATAATGTGATCTATTTTACCAGAGACGCCAGCATAATGAAGGAGCGGCTTTTTGTCATAATGGATAGTGACAGTGCCTTTTTTTAGATCAATAAATTTAATGCTGCCGGTAGCGGGAGCGAGAATGGAATTATAATTAGCTGAATCAGCCTGTCTATCAGAAGGATCACCCTTTTTATCCGCACTCATTTTATCAGCCATCACATCGCCTATTTTATTGGCACGATCAAGCCGGCAGGCAGCCAGCAGGTCGCCCGTATAGACGAAATCGCCTTCGCGAACTTTCATATAGCCCATCATATGAGCAGGTTTAATGCCGAGTCGCTCAGAAACTTTAACAATAACAGTTTTATCAGAATAATCCTGAACTTCATGAAGAATAATAGTGCCGGAGTCATAGTTGATATTTTCGATAATACCGCGAACAGGAGAGCTGAAATGATCGGCATAGCCATACATCTGCTCTTTGATCGAGAGTTTTTCACGGATCACGATTTTTTGACCAATCTTGACGACATCACCTTCCTTGACCTGGAGACTTTCAACAAAATTCTCCTTATTCAAACCGGTCATAGTTCTCTCGAAGAGCGTGAGAATATATAAGCGGGGTGGGTCACTGAGGTTTTCTGCCACCACTTGATCGGGTTGCACTTCATCATCGGCTTTAACCATAATGTCACCAAGGTAGGGCAAGGCAACTTTTCGGGAGAATTCACCATATTCAATAACACTGTGAACCGTTTTAAGGGGGAAGACGTTATCAAGTGGAGCAGGGAGAGAATCAAAGTCATATTGCTGGAGGATAATACCAATATCATTTTCCGCTCCGGGGAAAGTGGCATCAATATAAACAGGCAAAGCAGAAGAAAACGACATTTCAGTTTCCAGATCATTAAGCATAAAACCTTTGAGTATCGAAAGTGCGAATTCACGCTTATGATCAGCAGCAGGAATCAGATATCTTTTACCGGAGAGAATCTCGATTTTCTGGTCATCGAAGGCAATGGTCATGATAAGTTTATCAGTTTTCCATTTGACCGCCTGAGGTCTGATGTGCCAGCCGAGTTCCTGTAGGCAGTCATTCATTAATAACTGCGTGGCGAGTTTATCATCAACCTGCGAGAGTTTACCGAGGTGAGGCGAGATAAAATCACGATCACGCAGGATAAGAGTGAGTCCCTGGGTCTGCAAGCCGTCAGCGATGATCATGAGAGCCTGGAGTGTGTTCTGTGTATGCGAGATAACACCCCCGGCGCCGATCACGTATTTATAGTCATGGAGGAAGAATTTTTCTTTTTTCTGTTCATCCACGAAGTAGAATTTATCAACCAAATTTTCAATATTTTTGTGATTAGTCAGGCGATCGAGATAGCCAATTTTATTAGTATTAAAGTTCATTTCGAGATGTTGCTCTCTTGCGAGGAAGAGGGCAGCACGAGCCATAATATGCTCGACATAGAGCAGGTGAGAGTCACTGGGATTACAGGTGGGATAAAGCATTTTATCAGCGATATAATCAGAGAAATAATCAAGATCAGCCTCAGCAGGCAGATAATGTCTGATCAAATCGAGACCGGCATCCTTAAGGACATTGGCAATACTGTAGCTCATGCCATAATTAGCGGAGACAGTGCGGTAGAATTTACCTTTAAGATTGGAGAAGACATCAGTGGTGGCACCGCCGATATCAACCATCATCACATCGCCTTCTTTTTCTTTGTGGAGAAGTTCGATGGCATACAGCACGGCTCGGGGAGTCGGGATAATATCATGGTTCACCAGTTTGAGCACTTGAGCATATCCGGGAGCCTGTTCCATCACGTAGTCCATAAAGAGCTGATGGATCAGGTCACGGGCAGGACCAGGGTTTTCGGTTTTAAGATCAGGTCTAACATTATCAACAAGATACAATTTAAATCTTTTGGATAAAATGCCGGAGATGAGGCTCTGGGCTTCAACATTACCGGCAAAAATAAGAGGAACGGGATCATCAGTAAATTTAGCAAGGGGATTAGCAAATTGAATGAGTTCAGCAAGTCTGAGCACGGGGGCAACAGCCCCGCCATCAGTGCCTCCGGTCATCAGAATAATATCGGGATGCAGCATTGCCATAGCCTTCATCTGCTGCACGGCAGAGCGTTTATCATTAATAGCAAAAGTGTCCAGGATCACAGCACCGGCACCATAGGCACATCTTTTGGCACTGGCAGCACTGTCAAAAGTGGTGAGACCGATCACGAGTATCTGTAATCCGCCCCCGGCACTGCTGGTACAATAAAAACTGATACCGGGCAGCAGGAATTCGTTATCGCTTTTTGCCAGGAGTTGCCTGCCGGAAAGTTGTTCAAGCAAATTAATAGCATTTCTGATGCCGATATTCACGTCTTCGCTGGGTTTTTCGACAGTGGTGGGAGCATGAACCAGATTCATCAGGGCGTATTTATCATTAACTTTTTCCAGGAGCAGAGCCTTGGTGGTAGTGCTGCCAATATCGGTAATAATAACCAGGTTTTCCATATCGTCCTCCATGCGTTAAAATCTTACGATTCCAAAAAATGTCAAGTATAAAGCATTATTAATATTTTTTTCTTGCATAAAAACAGGATAAAAGCAAAAAACATAATGGAGGCATTAATGAGATTCTGGCTGGTAGTGTTTATAGTACTTTTAATGATCCTGGATATAATCTGGATGCTTGATGGCTTTCTTAACGTACAGTATGGAAATATATTGCATGGCGATTCTTATACGAGCCAAGTGACTACATTTGCCTACAGGCTCTTTGCTGATAATCCGCTGAAGAGTCTATATTACAGGATCATAATTTCGCTACTGGTCTTTACCAGTATCATCATAATAATTCTCTTTATCGGAAGACTTTCATATTATCGGAATTTGCTTGATGCCAGCAATCTCAGATATAAAACATTATTTATGGAGATGAGTTCGGGTTTTGCCTTGAGGAAAATAATCCGCGAAAAAGATGGTAAAATAAAAGACATCAAATTTCTGGAAGTTAATCCAGCATTTCGTCAGCAAACGGGTCTAACGGAGACAGAAATTGCAGGAAAATCCATACATGAAGTATTTGCAGAAGTGGACCAGGAGCTGATAAATGAATATGATAGAATAGCACATTATGGTGGCTCGTTCACCATGATACATAAAGCGGCGGGATTGAACAAAACTCTCAGAATCACCGCATATCAGCATACCGAAGATGTTTTTGCCACTTTGGTCGAAGATATCACCAAAGAGAAGCAGATCGAGGATGAACTGGTGGAATCAATCCAGTTAAAAACAATCCTCCTGAATACTATCAACGAAGGTGTGTATTATCTTGATAACGAAATGAATGTGATCTGGGCGAACGATCGAGTGCGGGAGCTTCTGGAAGTGCCAGACGAAAAAATACTTAACAATAAATGTTATAATCTGTGGTATAACAGGGACAAGATATGTGAAAACTGTCCGGTGCAGCAGGCATTAGAGACCAGACAGACATCTAAATTTGAAATAATTAATATAAAAGGTAAGTATTTTCAACTTCATTCCAGTCCGGTTTTTAATACAGAACAGGAGATCATGGGCGTTGTGATGACGATATATGATCTAACGGACTGGAAAACAGCACTGGAAAAACTAAAGAAGAAGCAGGAACATCTGAATCTTGCCCTGGAAGTAGGCAACATGACGGCGTGGGAATGGAATGCTTCGGATGGGATGCTATCGTTGGAACAGCCAAATATTCTATTTAATAATTTGAACAAGAAATGGGATTTAGACGAACTGGGCAGATATATGCATCCTCGAGACCGGAAGAAATTTATAGATCAGAAGGATGCGATCTTAAAGGGAGAAATTAAGGAATTACGGGTGGAAGCGAGGATCAGGACAAAACCCGGCAAATGGACATGGTTCAATCTGCTGGGCAGGATCACGGAGAGTGATGAAGAGAACAAACCGCTAAAAGTAATTGGAGTCACATATAATATAGACAGTTTTAAAACAATAGCCTTGAAACTGAAGAAGACTAACGATGAATTGACAGAGTTTAAAAATCAACTGGAAATAGAAGTCGAAAATCGAGTAGCAGAATTACGGGAAAAGGATTTGCTGATGATCCGACAATCACGTCAGGCAGCGATGGGAGAGATGATCGGTAATATTGCCCATCAATGGCGTCAACCCTTAAACACAATTGCGGTAATAGTGCAGGATTTGATAGATGCGTGGGATTTTGGTGAAATAAACCGGGAATATCTGACAGAAAAAATAGACAAGAGTATGTCCGTTATCAGCCACATGTCCAATACTATAGATGATTTCAGAGATTTCTTTTTACCTGATAATCAGCCAATGGTATTTGATCTGGATAAACAGATCATAAAAACTATTAATATTCTCAAAGACATGTATGCAAATCAGGGAATTAAAATAGTTTCCAGACTGGAGCCATGTAAATTAACCAGTTATGCAAGGGAATTTTCCCAGGTATTGATCAATATCTTAAATAATTCCAAAGATGCTTTGAAGGAGCGGAAGATATTAAAGCCGCAAATTAATGTAACGCTCTCCATCCAGGGAGATCATGCCTTGATTGAAGTGCAGGATAATGCGGGAGGCATCCCAGTGGAGATAATGGATAAGATATTTGATCCCTATTTTACAACTAAGAGAGACGCTAATGGAACCGGAGTGGGATTATACATGAGCAAAACAATCGTGGAAAAACACATGAATGGCGAGATCACAGCAGAAAATGCTGAAGAAGGAGCTCTATTCAGACTGTCATTTCCAACAAATTAAAAAAAAATCTGATACACCGGAGATACAGCAAAGAAGTCGAGCAGAAATATTTACTTAATGAAATCACTCTAAAAACCTTTAAATATAATATTTCAACAACGAAAGGCACCAAATACACGAAAAAGAATAAAAAAATACTTCAACAAAAAAAGCATATCTATATGATGTAAAATAAGTTAGATATAAAATCAATAATAGCACATAATTAGTTTTTGTTCGTGCTTTTCGCGTTTTCTTGATGAGCCGTAGTCATCGAAGACTATTCGGTGTTAATAGACTTTTTAGAGTAGGCTCTTTAATTAAAGATAGCATCAAGGAATTCATCAACAGAGAAATTGCGTAGATCAGCCGTAGATTCTCCGACTCCTATCAATTTTACAGGGACATTAAGCTGATGCTTGATACCAATCACAATTCCACCTTTGGCAGTACCGTCAAGTTTAGTAAGAACCACGCCAGAAAGATTTGTTGCCTGATTGAAGATTTCAGCTTGCGTGAGAGCATTCTGACCCGTGGTGGCATCAACAACAAGCAACGATTCATGAGGAGCATCAGGAATGATTTTTTTAATAGTCCGGTCAATTTTGTTCAGTTCATTCATCAGGTTAATTTTTGTATGCTGCCGTCCGGCAGTATCAATCAAAACGAGGTCAAAATTATTATTAACAGCTTTATTAAGCCCATCAAAAACCACAGCAGAAGGGTCGGCGCCCTGATTCTGCCTGGAGATACTGGCACCGGCTCTTTCAGCCCAGATCGCCAATTGATTTATTGCTGCGGCTCGGAAGGTGTCAGCAGCAATCACCAGCACAGATTTACCTTCATCAACGTAGCGTTTTGCCAGCTTTCCGATCGTAGTTGTTTTGCCCACTCCATTCACGCCGGTGAATAAGATAACAAAAGGTTTTATATCAGTTTTAATCAGACCTGGCTGCCTGCCAGCATAATCTTTAAGCATCATGTCTTTGATGATCGTGAAAATAGTTTTCTGAATTGTTTCAGTATTCGTGATCTTTTCTTCACGAATGATCTGTCTCAGTTTCTCGATGATATCTGAGCTGGTTTTCACGCCGACATCTGCTTTGATAAGAGCTTCTTCTAATTCTTCCAGCAATACTTCATCAACTTTGCCTCGTATCTGCAGCAGTTCTGCGATTTGTCCCAGAAAACCGCTTTTGGTATTCAGCAATTTATCTCTAAGAGTTGAAGGACGTGATTTATCCGATTTGGGTGATGTCGTGACTGGTCTTTTTTGCCCACAGCTCCGGTTTCTCACAGCCAGCCAGATCAGTAACCCGGCAATCAGCACTGCTGCAATAATTATATAAGGGAAATATTCCTGCATATATCCTCCTGTAGATACCGAAGTATAAAGCGGTTCAGGTAGTCAAACCCGTCAATAAAAAAAGGGCAGGTAAGAAACCTGCCCGATTATTTTGTGCGCCCTATTCTTTCGTTTTGTTTTTTTCTTTGTTGAAGTACGAGGCTAAACGAGATTTACGCCGAGAAGCTGTCCGCTTGTGGATCACTCCCCGTTTGGCAGCTTTGTCAAGCTCAGAATATACTTCCTGCAGAACCAGTTGCTTATCATTTACTGGCATTTCACTATGCATTTTCTTCTGCAGAGTACTGATGGTTTTCTTCACGTAGTGGTTACGCGCAGCTCTCTTTGTTTCCTGCCTCAGTCTTTTTTCACAAGATTTATGATTAGGCATTCCATATCCTCCATATTTTCTTAATTCCTCAGGTCAAAAAAGGTTAAGCCGAATATGTGTCAAACAATTTAGAATAATTTATATAAAATAAATAAATCAGGCAAGTTAAGGCTGATTCCTGTCATCTCTATAATTGCAGGTAATCCTTTTGTAATCAACTATATAGGCAAATTAATCCTAATGCATCAAATCGATACGGCGAACAAAAGTATCCACTCCCTGATAAAGAGCATTGGCAATATCCTGCTGATAAGCAGCTTTGACCAGTTTTCGTTCTTCGTATTTGTTTGAGATAAAGCCGGTTTCAAGCAAAACAGCGGGCATAAATGCACCTCTCAGGACATAGAAATCGGCTTGTTTCACACCCCGATCTTTACTCTCGGTAACTTCCACCAGATTATTTTGCAAAGTAACACAGAGATCATGGCTTTCCTGCAGATGTTCATTTTGAGCCATATCGGTGAGAATAAAATCCAAATCATTATATCTGGCAAGTGCTTCTACACCTCCTTCATAATGATAGACAACGGCATTTTCCAGAGCTTCTGTGGCTCTGGCATCATCCGTTCTGGCAGTACTGAGATAATAAACTTCAATGCCGGAAACATCTTTATCATCATGAGCATTAATATGAATAGAAATAAAGAGATCGGCTTTCACTTCATTAGCAAATTCTGTTCTTTCCCGCAATGAGATAAATTTGTCACTTTCACGAGTCAGGAAGACTTTTATCTGTGTATTTGCGGTAATAATATCTCGCAATTTCTGAGCGATGGAAAGAGTGATATCTTTTTCATAATGTTTTTGAGAAAAACCTACTGCCCCAGGGTCTTTTCCACCGTGTCCGGGATCAATGACAATAGTTTTTATGCGGTTATCAATTGGGATAGGTGCAACAATTTTATCTATCATATAAATAACTTGTTCGGGGTAGATGAGTGGCAGTATCTCCTGCAGGAAATTAACTGGGATGTAATATTTGCTATCATTTAAAATGACGGGAAATGTCATATTAAAGACTTCTCTGCCAGCAGTAACATAACTTGACTGAAGCAAAAATATGATTTCCTTTTCATACATATTGACTCTTAATCTACTATCCAGCAGATCAGGTTCGATAATTGCCCGGAAGACTTTGTTAAGCTCATAAACGTTAAAATATTCTACATCATCGAATTTCTGGACATTAATCTTTTCCCCTTCAACATCACCATCATATTCAATGATCACAGTGGCATTCAAAATCCCCATACAAATAAATAATATGCAAAGCAGAACTCTATTCACATTTTCCTCCAGTTTAACTCAAACCTCTGCCCAGTTCTTCCACTCTTTCAGCAGTAATGTTTAGTTCTTTAGCAATTTCTTCTATCTGCCAGCCATTAGACAGCAATCTTTTAATCGTCACTCTCTGGAATTCGAGAGTGCCAAAACTATTTGAGGGAAGTTCCTCTTTAGGTTTCTTGTGTTTATGCAGACGTCGAATTAACGACATTATCAACATAATAAAAATCACACCGAACACAACTATAATGCTGAACATCAGCATTTTGTCGTGATAAATATCAGCCAGCACTTCGCGCACGCGTTCCGGCAGCCAATTCCAAGAGGACTTTTCCTGAGTTATCGGCTGGGAAGCAATCTTTTTTTCCGTGGGTTTCTTTTTTTTAATAACTTCTTTGGGCGCCTGAACTGCTTCAGTGGATGATTCGCTGGCTTCATACTCGTAGATATCTTTTACCTTTTGCTCATCAGTATCGGTCTCTTCTGCCTTGTGAATAATCTGAATTGCCTGATTCTGCCTGGTAAAGATCAGACTGTCAGCAAAATTTTCATAATACAAAGCTCGATCAGGCTTGGCAACATTCCGGAAAAAATCTGCATATTCCAAAGCTTCTTCAGGAGTTATTGGAATTTTGTGTTTAAATATATCCAGAACAAGCTTATATCCCGGATCACTTTTCAAGATAAAAGCTTCCACCCGGTATTCCTCAAAAGTATTGATCAACACTCCGATAAAAGCACCTGTAGGCACAAAAGTGATTTTTGAGATCACGGGATTATCAACTATTCTTTTGGAGATAATATCAAGATTTTTAGTGCATTCCAGAAAGCTGAGATTCACTGACAGGAAATCTTCATGCAGACGGTAACGCGGATATTCATCAAAAACGAAAACCATCCGCTCGATTGGACCATAATTAGCATGGTAATAACTATTCAGATTATTTGCAAATAACAGAGAACTCATCACAAAAATAGTAATGATAAATAATATTCTGATCTTCCTCATAATCACCCCGGCTATTTTCTAAGTTTATTCTTCACAACTGCCATATTCTGCTGAATTTTCCTGTTTCCAGAATCAAGCTGCAGAGCTTTCTCAAAATAACTATATGCCTGGGTATATTCACTTAGCCTAAGATAAATATAACCAATATTATTTAATAATTCCACATCTTCCGGCAGATACATCAAAGCACCCAGATATTTCACCAGTGCTTCGGAATATTTTCGCTGCCTCATAAAACTGTACGCCTCATGACTCAAGAATTTCTCATTCCTGTACTTTTCACGCTCCACAATATCGCACGCCATTAAACTAAGCTCTGCATACCTGCCGTTTTCCGGTTCCTGTTTGCCTAAATTGCTGATCTGATCTATTGCTGCCTGCCACTTCTCCTGCAAGATCAATACTTCAAAATAAGCTAATCCGCTAATCCCATGCTCAGGAAATTCTTCAACTATCACGCTTAAATATTTTTCCGCTTCCTCCAGCTCCATCGCACTCAATAATCCCAAACCCAAATTAAAAACGTTTTCTGGATTATCTGAAAGACTCAATGCCTTCCGAAAGCACTTTACTGCCTGGTCGTTAATGCCTTTCACCAGCAGCATTTGACCGCGCTTCCGATATAAATCCGCTCTAATACCTTTTAAATATTGAAACATAAGCCAAGAATGCCTACAGAAAAAAAACAGGCAAGGATTTTTTGATTAATGAAGACTCCTGAAGACTATTCTGACTTTTCGTCAGCAGCTTTTTTGGCAGCTTCAGCTTTCAATTTTGCTTCTTCGCGTTTTCGGGCTCGAACTTCCTTGAGTGGATCAATTATAGCACCTGTAGGACAGGCATCAGCACAAATTCCGCACATTATGCAGAGATCATAATTTAGAACTGCCAGATTGTCTTTCATTTCTATAGCATCTTTGGGGCACTTCTTCACGCATATTGAACAGCCGATACAAGCTGTGCTGTTTCCGCAAACCTTCTTAGCTTCAGCACCTTTATCATGTGAGGAACATAGAATATGGACGCGTTTCTTTTCTGAAACCAGTTCTATCAGGTTACGCGGGCAGGCTTTCACGCAGGCTCCGCAACCGGTGCATTTATCCTTGTCTATCAGGCGCATCCCGTTTTTATCCAGGGAAATAGCATCAAACTGGCAGGCTCGCAAACAGTCATTAAGAAAAACGCAACCATAAGCACAGAGATTGGGACCATTATTAACCAGTACGGCAGCTTTGCAGGTCGTAACTCCCTGATAATCATACCGGAAAAGGGTATTATCTGCGCCACCGCTCTGGCATTTGATAACAGCAATTCTGCGGTCAGCAGCCGAGGCTTCCTTACCCATAATACCAGCTATTACCCCCACAACTGCTGAGCCACCGGGAGCACATTTATTCAATTCTTCACCATGCATCACAATTGCTTCGGCATATCCGGCACAGCCAGGGTAGCCGCAGGCTCCGCAATTTGCACTCGGTAATGCTTCTACTATAGCTTCGATTTTGGGATCAACTTCCACGTAGAATTTTTTGGAGGCAAATGCCAGACCTAATCCATAGATCAAAGCCAATGCGCCCAGAATAATTATTGCATATATCATCCTTCCCCCTGCCTAAAAATTAAGACCGGAAAATCCGAGAAAGGCAAGTGCCATGCAGCCGGCGATCACAAAGGCAATCGGCATCCCTTTCATAGCTTCCGGCACTTCCGATTTTTCCAGACGCTCCCGAAGTCCCGCCATCAATAACAGCACCAGTGTGAAACCCAGACCGGAAAATAGTCCGTTCAATATCGCTCCCAGAAAATTATAATCTTCCTGAATATTAAGGATAGAAACTCCCAGTACAGCACAATTAGTAGTGATCAAGGGTAGAAACACGCCTAATGCCTTATAAAGCGAAGGAGCTGTCTTCTGGATCACCATCTCCACCAGTTGCACAAGAGAGGCAATTGTTAAGATAAAGGCAATTGTCTGCAAATATTCCAGATTATAAGGGATCAAAAGATATTGCTGGATCAGCCAGGTGAAGGTTGAAGCCATAGTCATCACAAAGATGACTGCCATCCCCATGCCCATGGCAGAATCAATTTTTTTGGAAACTCCGATATAGGGGCATAAACCGAGGAATTTGGATAAAACAAAGTTATTTACGAATATCGCAAAAACAGCCAGTGTAAATATTTGAGTTATATATGACATCGTTTACTCCCTATTTGCCTTTATTGAGTAATTTGATCAGACCCATCAGCAAGCCCATGATGATAAATGCTCCCGGTGCCAGTATCGCTACCAGCATCGGACTTTTTATATACTCCAGCGGCATCACGTTCATTCCCAGCCACTGACCGGCACCCAGTATCTCACGGATAGAGGCGATCAGCGTTAAGGCTAATGTAAAGCCCAGACCCATGCCCAAACCATCCATGATGGAAGGCAAAACTTTATTCTTGCTGGCAAAGGCTTCCGCCCGACCCAGGATTATACAATTTACCACGATCAGCGGAATAAATAGTCCCAGGCTTTTGTGTATCGCCGGTGTATAGGCATTCATCACCAGATCCACGATTGTCACAAAGGAAGCTATCACCACGATAAAACAGGGTATCCTGATCTTACCCGGAATAAGGTCTTTAATTAATGAAATAATTATATTGGAACAGGTTAGCACAAAAGTCACTGCCAGTCCCATACCCAGAGCATTTTCCACCGATGTGGAAGTTGCCAGGGTGGGACACAGCCCCAAAGCCATAATAAATACAGGGTTTTCTTTAATAAAGCCTTTACTGAATTCTTTCCAGTTGTTCATTATTCTTCCTCCCCGCTAACTGCATCTGCCAGTATCTGCAAGCCCTCGGCAATTGATCCTGTCACTGCCCGTGATGTGATAGTTGCTCCAGTCAAAGATTTGATCGCTCCACCATCTTTATCCACCTGCAACTGGTCTTTACTCATACTGGTAAATCTATCCTGAAACTCATCAGAAGTGGAATTAGCACCCAAACCCGGGGTTTCCGACTGCTCAATAACTTTTATTTTTGCTATTTCTAAATCCATATTTACGCCCACCATGGTTTTCACTAAGCTGGAATAGCCATATTTACTGGCGACATAAGTGTAGCCCACCAGTGAATCTGCCGTATCATATCCCAGATAATAAACGAACTGGCGAGGTCCCGTATCTGCAATATTTTTTAAGGGATTCGGCTCTTCAACCACTGCTTCCAGAGTAATTGTCTGCTGTTCAAATCTGACAGCTTCGCTTAAAACTTCCTGCCTTGCCTCTTCTTCCACACGCGATTTATTTTCCCTGATCTTATCTGCTGTCAAACCGTTGACGTATGCTAAAATCCCGCTGGCTATTGCCGTGATGATCAATAGAACTAAACCCAGTTTTACAAAATAGTTCATTTCCGAACCTCCCCGAATGGTTTAGGTGCTGTCCAGCGGTCTATCAGCGGAACGCAGCAATTCATCAGCAATATGGAATACGAAACTCCTTCCGGATAACCTCCCCACAGCCTGATCACTGCCGTCAATAAACCACAGCCAATGCCAAAGATGATCATCCCCTTTTTGGTTACCGGCGATGTGACCATATCGGTCGCCATAAAGAAAGCTCCCAAAATCAATCCGCCGGAAAATATATGATAAAATGGCAGAAGGATGCTCGCAGAAAATAGCCCGTTCAATCCGCCAAAAGCAAAGGTTAAAATAAATACTGTTAATATATAAGTCATGGGAATGCGCCAGCTTATAATATAGCGGAATGCCAGAAATGCTGCTCCGACTAATAATGCCAAAGCTGATACTTCTCCCATCACACCGCCAATATTACCAATAAACAATTGTGAAATTGTGTCCATGCTTGCCATTCGATCCATGATCTGCTGAGCCAGGTCAGGATTGGTAGCTGCCAGATCATGAACAGATTTCACGGCTGCCAGAGGTGTTGCCGAAGTGATCGCTTCCGGTACTCCGGTCAGGCTGCTTAGATTCAAACCGTTCATGCTTTTGAACATATATGAGAATGCCGGTTGTGTCTTCGAAAAGTTAGCAGTTACAAGTGAGGGCCAGCTTGCCAGCAGAAATGCTCTGCCCAGCAGTGCCGGATTAAAGAGATTATGTCCCAGTCCACCGAATACCTGCTTGCCGATAGCAATTGCAAAAATACTGCCGATCACAGGCAGCCACCAGGGACTTGCCACATTCAGATTAAAAGCCAGCAGCATGCCCGTTACAACTGCTGAGCCGTCCGTCACAGTCACAGGAACGCCACGTAATTTCTGAATTATATATTCAGTGAGAACTGCTGCAATAACGGCATAACAGGTTAATGTTAGTGATCTGATCCCAAAAAAGAAGATCGCTGCCAGCATTGCCGGCACTAATGCTAAAGCCACCTGCCACATGATGGCACTCACTATCATATTCTTTGCTTTCAGATGAGGAGCTGCAGATACCAGATATTTATTATTCATCTTTTCCTCCCCTATGCCTTTGCCATCTGCTGGCGATCTCGCATTCTTTTGCCCACTTCCAGTTTCCCGATATCAATCCACTGGATAAATTTGATCTGGGCAGGACATATAAAGGCGCATGATCCGCATTTCATGCAGTCCATCACACCATATTTTTCCACTTTTTCCCAATCCTGGTATTTAGCATTGTTAACGATAAAGCTTGGCACCAGGTTCATCGGGCAGACTTCCGCGCATAAGCCGCAACGCAGACAGGTATGTTCCACATCTTTAGCTGCTTCCTTGCGGTTAAAAAACAGTAAGCCGGAGCTTCCCTTGACCATCGGAGTCTCCAGATCAGATATGGCAAATCCCATCATTGGTCCACCTGAGATTATCTTGCCGGGTTCTTCGGTTGTCCCTCCGCAAAAAGCTAATAGTTCACTATATAAAGTGCCAATCCGTGCTTTGATATTTTTGGGATTTTTAACGATCTTGCCGGATACCGTGATCACTCTTTCGATCAAGGGCTTTTGAAAACGTATTGCCTCATATACGGCAACGGCTGTCCCCACGTTTTGCACCTCCACTCCCACAGCCATTGGCAAGCCACCTTTATTAGGCACTTTGCGCCGGGTGCAGGCATAGATCAATTGCTTCTCTGCTCCCTGAGGATATTTGAGTTTAAGGGCAGTTACGCGGATTTTCGGTTCATTGGCAGTTTTC
>CAZAHZ010000053.1:0-14822 GCA_964485055.1 uncultured Candidatus Cloacimonadota bacterium | reverse complement strand
GAGCAGTGCAAGATGCGGACGGTGGGAACAGCTCACCTTATGGAAATCATGGATGCTTATGATCTTCTGCCTACACACAACTTTCAGTATGGCAAGGCAAAAGATGTAAACAAGAATATAGATGACATCAACAGCAAAGTCTGGACAGATAAATTTACACCTCGCAGCAGTGACGGCTGCTGGCTAGGCTGCACAATGGCTTGCGCCAAAGTTGCAGAGGATTTTGTAATTCGCACCGGACCATATAAAGGGCAAAAAGTCCATGTAGATGGACCGGAATATGAATCTGCGGCGGGATTAGGCTCAAATATGGGAAATTTTGATCCTGATGACATTCTGGAATTGAATTTTTATTGCGATACTTATGGGATAGACACGATTTCCTTTGGCACTATGACAGCTTTTGCCATGGAATGCTATGAAAATGGGATCATCAATAAAGAAATCACTGGTGGAATAGAGCTTAATTTTGGAAATTCCAGAGCAGCGCTGGAATGCATGCACCAGATGGCGAGAGGTGAGAGTTTTGGCGTGATCCTAGGTCAGGGCACCAAAAGAATGACAAAAATATTCCATGAAGAATATGGTGGAGACCTGAAATTCATGCAGGACATCGGCATGCAGAACAAGGGACTGGAATACAGCCAGTATGTTTCCAAAGAATCTTTAGCCCAGCAGGGAGGCTATGCCATGACTAATAAGGGACCTCAGCATGATGAAGCGTGGCTTATTTTTATGGATATGGTTAATAATCAGATACCGACATTTGAAGATAAAGCGGAAGCCTTGCACTACTTCCCCATGTTTCGTACCTGGTTCGGTTTAATGGGACTTTGTAAACTTCCCTGGAACGATGTGGAACCGGCAGGTAACGCCCAAACCACTGAACCGGCAAAAGTGCCTGAGCACGTAGATAATTACTTGACAATATATTATGGCGTAACAGGTAAGAAAATAGATAAGCAGGAACTTGTCCGTCAAAGTGAAAGAGTATATAATTTCCAGCGGATATTTAATATCAGGCGGGGTTATGGTCTCAGGAAGCATGATGCTCAACCTTATCGCGCCTGCGGTCCCGTTACAGAGAAGGAATATCTGAGCAGGGCTGAGCGTTATGATACGGAATTGAAAGAGAAGCTTAATCTTGATCCAACTAAAATGACGTTAGCAGAAAAAATGGCTGAAGTGCGGAAATATCGGGAAAATCGTTATGAACAACTACTGGATGCCGTTTATCTGCGTAGAGGCTGGAATAAAAACGGAGTTCCTAAAATTGAACACCTGAAGAATATTGGCATGGATCTGCCGGAACTGATAGAAGTGATCAAGCCTCTGCAATAAAACTGCAAATCATAAGTTATATAACGGGAGAGATACATTTTGGGTCGCTCCCGTTTTTTAAAATCCAGCTAATAGTAATGCTAAGCCTATCAGTGCTCCAATAACCAGATTGATCAACTTCACAATAATAAAACCTCTTTTACTCTCCGCCAGCATAGGTATCATGCCGTGTCCATCCTGAACAATGGAATTTGCCAGTAAAATACTGAAGGGAATGGATCCACTGGCAAACAGCGTTACAAAGACAAGATGAGGACCGGATTCGGGGATCAAACCGATAATCACTGCTATTAAAAGAACCGTAAACTTATTGGCTTCAATCCAGGAATTAATATTCAGGAAGTGCATTAGAATATGGATTATCAGCAGAGTACCCAGAGTCCAGAGAAATATTCTGGGAATATGGACTTTTACAATATGCTGCCAGAGATGTTCGATCAGGAAATGCTCCGGCACCGTGATCACGATAAAAAGAGAGACTAACGAGACTCCAATCACAGTGGCTATCATCCATGGTTTTAAATCACCGGCTATTGAACCTGCGCTAATTCCAGCCAAGAGCATCAAAATAATTATTATCAGAAGAATTCTGTGTATGGAAGGGTCTCGAAGATTTTTAAATAAACTCCCCGCAGGCAGACAATCACATTTTTCTTCCTTATGAATAGGTAATTGTCCAAATTTATTAATATGAATCAATTTCGGAAATAATTTATCTGTCAATATCCCGGCAATTATACCAATTATAAAAGTCACTCCGATAATTAAAGCAGCTTTTTTTGGTATCATAGCCAGCATGACAAAGGTTTCGTCTCCACTGGTGGCTATCATGGCAGCTACTACTGCACCCAGTGAAAGTATCCCGTGAGAAAACAGCGTAACGACAGTAAACGCTCCCAGGCAGCCAGGTATGGCTCCCAGCCCCGCTGCCAGTATGTACTGAGTCCAGGGACTTCGGTAGAGGAAAGACTGCCATACACCTTTAGTCTGAACATTAATATACTCAATCACCAGCATCATAACAAAAACAAATCCGGTGATCATCATTGCATGCTTAAAAACTTCCAGTAATAAATCAAACATTTATCCCTCTTAGCTTTAAATTTGGATTAAAATATAATTAAGTCTATTACGTGTCAAACTTTTATGAATATCTACCTGACACAAGCAATTAATGAGATAAAAAAACTTGCCAGAAAAAGCCGGTCTCAATCTATTTACTTCCACGTCGGGATGTAGCGCAGACCGGTTAGCGCACACGGCTGGGGGCCGTGGAGTCGTAGGTTCAAATCCTATCATCCCGACCATTTTTTTATATGCCGGAGAAGAGAATATGCCTGATATCAAAGAAGTTTACCGTATTTTGGGAGAGGAATTCCAAAAATCTCAAGCTCCGGTGATAGACCTGATCAAAATCCGTACTAATGACCCCTTTCAAATCCTGGTAGGCACAATACTGAGTGCCAGAACAAAAGATAAAACTACATCGGGAGCAATAAGCCGTTTATTTAATAGAATTGATAATGTATATGACCTTCAGAATTTGCCCGTTGAAGAAATCGAGAAACTGATCTATCCAGTCGGGTTTTATCGGAATAAAGCTCTAAGCCTTAATAAATTACCTGAAATATTGATCAGGCTCTTTAATGGCAAAGTGCCTGAAACTATTGAAGAATTATTAAAGTTACCCGGAGTAGGCAGAAAAACTGCCAACCTGGTGCGAACAATAGCTTTTGATAAAAATGCAATTTGCGTGGATATCCATGTTCACCGGATCAGTAACCGGTTAGGCTATGTGCAGACGAATACTCCTTATGAGACAGAAATGGCTTTGAGAGAGACATTGCCTGCTGAATTCTGGGCGATGTATAATTCTTATTTAGTCTCTTTTGGTCAGAATACCTGTACACCCCGTAACCCACATTGTGACCTCTGCCCCATTTATGAACATTGCAGACGGATGGGAGTAATCACCAAGTATTATTTAAAGGACGAAAAATGAAAATAATCTCCTGGAATGTTAATGGGCTGCGAGCAATAATCAAGAAGAATTTTCTGGAATATATTGAAAATGAAAAACCAGACATATTATGCCTTCAGGAAATAAAATTACAGGAAGAGCAGATACCGGCAGAGATCAGCCGATTATCCGAATATCACCAGTATTGGAGTTTTGCGAATAAGAAGGGATATTCCGGCGTGGTGCTTCTTTCCAGGAAGAAACCTGTCTCTGTGGAATGTGGGCTGGAAGACGATGACCCTGAAGGAAGAACTATTATAGCAGATTATGGTAATTTTATTCTTATAAATTGTTATTTTCCAAATGGAAAGATGAGCGATGTAAGGTTGGGATACAAGCTTGACTTCTATAACCGAATGCTTGAGATCATGAATAAATACACTCATTTGGGAAGGAATATAATTGTTTGTGGAGATTATAATACTGCTCATAAAGAGATAGACCTGAAAAACCCGAAGCAGAATGAAACTGAGTCCGGTTTTTTACCCATCGAACGTGCCTGGCTGGATAAACTCGTGGAGCAGGGCTTTATGGACACTTTCCGCAATTTTAACCAGAATCCGGAACAGTATTCCTGGTGGACTTATCGTATGGGAGCCAGGCAGCGTAATGTCGGCTGGCGGATTGATTATTTCTGGGTGAACAGCACTTTTATTGATAATATTAAATCTGCCTTCATCCAGCAGGAGATCATGGGTTCTGATCATTGTCCAGTGGGAATTGTATTGTAATAGATAACCTCAACTTGAAGCTTTGTTTTCGGTTGACACTATTAACATCAACAGTATTGTTGGAAAAAACATGAAAGGAAGAAATAATGCAGGAAAAAGAAGTTAATATATTAAGATTATGGGAATCTATCTGGGATAACCGTAAATTTATCATACTCTTTTGTTTGATTGTTGCAGTTTTAACCGCCGGTATAAGCCTGATCCTGCCTAAATGGTATAAAGCAAAGGCTTCTATATTACCCCCAGGTTCTGGTTCCGGGATATTTGGAGCACTTAGCAGCAGCCTCAGTTCCTTTGGATTTGGCAGTCTTTTGGATGGTGCTTCCGATAGTTCAAATAGATTAATAGCCATAGCCAAAAGCCGGACTATGCTGGAAATGATTAACTCAAGATTTAATCTTGAGGAGCATTATAAAGCCAAATATAAAGATGATGCCCTTAAGTTACTGGGAAAAAAGCTTGTTGTAAGTACTGGACGTGAAGATGAGATCACCGTAACTTTTTTTGATAAAGATCAGGATATTGTGGCACCAGTGGTAAATTTCCTGATTGAAAAACTTGATAGCCTCGAGATAATGTACTCACAAAGCCAGGCTTTAGAGAACCGTGATTTTATCCAATCCAGAGTAGAAGAAATCACAGATTCACTCTATTCACTCCAGGATGAGCTTTTATGCTTCATGGAAGAAAATGAGATAGTGTCTATCCCTGATCAGGTAACTGCTGAAATCGAGCAGGCAGCAAAAATGAAAGCTGAAATCGCCGCAATGGAAATCGAACTCATCACTTCCCGGAAGATGTATGATAAGAATAATCTGATTATCACGCAACTGGAAGAAAAATTGAAGCTCACTAAAGAGAATTATAACAAATTTTTCTACAGTCCTGATAGCCAGTTATTTCTTGACCTGCAAAAAATCCCGCAATACCAGATGAAATATCTGACAATGGATAGAAAGATGCAATATTTTGTTACTTTGATGGAGTTCTTAGGTCCACAATATGAGAATGCTAAAATAGAGTCATATAACAATGTCTCCCGCCTCCAGATACTTGATCATCCTCAAAGACCTGACCGTAGATACCGCCCTCGAAGAGCATTTATGGTCATCCTGAGCACTTTTGTCGCCTTTTGTGTCTGCCTCTTCATAATTTATCTCAAATCTGCAATTCGTGAAGCAAGGCAGGAAGAACAAATTCGGTTCTAAATGGATAAATCCCTCTTCCAGAGCAGTCCCCTGAAACTTGCTTTTGTCTCTGTCTTTTTTGGCAATATGGTAGCAGCAGGTTTGAGTTTTGTACTTAATGTGCTTTTGTCCCGCTTCCTGACTGTAGCGGAATTTGGCAGGATCAGTCTTATATTTTCTTTGGTTGTGACTTTTTTTACTATTGCAGATTTTGGATTTAGTAATACTACGATAATATTTTATAACCGCTTCCGTGAAAAATATCCTGTTAATCCCTTGTATTATCTCAATAGCATCTACATTATTTTTTTTGGATTAATCAGTTTATTAAGTGCAATAGTTATCTATTTCTTTATCCATCCTTATTTCCAACTACGCCTCTACGAAAGCTTTCTGATCTTTTTTGTCTTTGTCCCGTTTATGATCTTCCGCTATCTGAATTCCTGTAATCAGGCGTATGGGAAATGGACACAGTTCAATATTCTGAATATTTCCAATAAACTTATTCAGCTATTTGCCATGTTTCTGGGAGCTTATTTATTTTATAAAGTCCTGACAATATGCGGGAAATATCAATCAATTCTTTATGGTTATACTCTTTATCCGATTTTATTATTGATTGTTACTTTTGCATTTAATTTTCAATACCTGCACTTTTCCAGAGATCGTGATAAGGCAAACAATGTTCTCAAAGACTTAAGCCGTATTGCTGTACCACTGGGTTTGACTAATATATTTATTATTATTTCCATGCGTTTTGGCTATCTGGTAGCTGAGCGGGTCTTAGGTAATGAAGCCCTGGGAGTTTTTTCCGCTGCTAATACTCTGGCACTTGTTTTTCCGCTGATCACCACTTCGTTGATGAATGTTCTATTAAGGGAAACCGCCACTCATAAACAAGATTTTCTCCGAAAAATTATTAATAACCAGAAACGATACGCCTTTTTTCTGCTCATATTTCTTGCTTTGAGTATTTTTTTATCCCGCTTCTTTATATTGTTCATCTTTGGTGATAACTATGTTGATGCTGTTAATATATTCCGCATTCTTCTGATTCCTTATATAGGCGGTATTTTTTTCACACCGCTGCAGAGTTATTTCTATAGTCATCAGCCTAAGACAATTATGTCAGTTCAATTCATGCAAATGCTGATTGTGATCATGGGAAGTATATACTTGATCAAATCTTATCATCTAATTGGCATTGCAGTAGCAATAGCTCTTTCTCGAATTGCCGGTTGGATTTATATCTCAATTTCAGCTATGAATACCTTAAAAAGTGAAGAAGCCGGGATTAATGATGCAAATTAATCTCCTGGGTTATTACGGCTTTCATAATATTGGTGATGATCTGATGCTGGAAAATTTACTAACTTATTTTCTGGAATCCGGAAGAATAAGCCGCATAAATGTCTTTTGCCGAGAAACTTATTATCCCAATAAGGAAGGTGTCCAGTATTATCCTGTGAACCGGTTTTCACGTCTGCAAAAAGCTGTTCAATTAATCAAAAACAGATATACTCTCTGGGGCGGTGGAACTTGTATCTATCAATCAAAAACCAGCCGTGGTTTATTTGAACTAAGACGCCAGCAGAAAATTGCAGCAACCTTTGGGAGAAGATTTGGATTACTGGGAATTGGGATCGGTGAGTTAAAAGATAAAAAATACATTGATACAGCGATAAATCTTCTGCGAGATAGTAATTTCGTGTATTTCCGGGATGAAGAATCTCTTCAATCTGCTAAACTTTTAGCTGAGAAAAATTATTGCTTAGGTGGAGATCTTGTTTTCCTATCCGATATTGAGCCTGTGCCACCCAAAGATGAATTAAGGAAAATCAGTTTTTCAGGACACTATAATTTTAAAAAATATCCTCTTCAACTGATGGCTGAGAATCTAAAAGAGCTGATTGATAAAATGAATTGCAAAATCTATTTTCTCCCGGCTCATACAGGCAGCTCATATAATGATAATGAATATCATAAACAGCTTGCAACTTATCTAAAACCCGGTTTTTATGAAATCTGTGACTGGGATGTTCCAGAAGAGTATATCCAAATTTTGGGAGAAATGGATTTTCATATTGGCATCAGACTGCATTCATTGGTTCTATCTGATATGCTGGGTATTCCTAATTGCGGAATAGCATATTCTCACAAGATAACCTATTATTTAAAGAAAACCCAAGTTCTTCCGGATTTAAGAAATATAGAAATAGCCAACAATGATCTGATTGATAATATATTAAAAATTAAAGAGCAATACAAATATCCTGAAACTTTTATTAAATCAGAACGGAAATCTGCTCTAAATTGCCTGGATAAGGTATTCTCTAATGGATAAAGAAAGAGGCTTCCTGAGTGTTTACTTTTTTCTCAAAGCTTTGTTTTTAGCTGCTTTTTTTGTTTATTACACCGATTATCTGGCTTATACATCGATGGGATTATATGTTTCCATAGCAATGACCATCGTGGCAATATTTTTGGCATTCTTTGATTATCGCAGATCACTGCTCTATTCATTGATCATTATCTTTATGTCTGCCCGTGTACCGCGTAATATGACAGATATAATGACCAGATTGAAAGTTACCAAAGAAATAGAATTCCATTCCATAGCAGCTTCCACTATAGCGAGTTTTTCACTTGCTCAGTGGATTATGCTTACTCTGGGCATTGTTGCCATTCTCCGGCTTTTCCGCCATGGTCTCAAAATAAAACTGGATAAACGGATAATCAATTTGATAGTTCTCTACCTTTTCGTAATGATTGTGATGTACCTTGCTACGGTGATAGACCTTATGACTGAACGGGATATTTTTAATTTTAAAGAGTTTCTTTCAGATCAGCGTTATTTTATATTGAGTTTTTGTGGTATTTTTGCTGCAATATATTATGTTAAAATTAATCCTGATTATCTGAGACATCTTAATTCCACTCTCATTTTAATCGGACTTGCTTCAGGATTTCGTACAATTGGTTTCATTGGAATGGATATAGCTACCAGTTCAATAAAACTGAGTTTTGCCGGTCAGGCATATCTACTCTCTGCCATATTTTATGCCTTTATATTTACTTATGCCCGGCATTACGGTGTCTTAAAAACCGTTATTCTCAGTTTTGTGATCTTTGCCGGAGCATTCAATATCAGCCGTCTTGATATACTCCTGATCTTTACGGACGGAGTGATTCTTCTTTTTTTACTAATGTATTCAAATCTATCATTTGTACATAAACTGAAGGGATTTGCATCATCGAACATTATCTTGATCCTGATGATAGTAATACCTCCCATAATCCTTTTCAGAATAAATAGTTCAATCTACCATTTCCTGTTATTCAAAATGGAATTTTTCACCAAGGAATTATGGTCCGGAGACTTTACAGCCTCTCCAGCTATACGGATTTACGAATTCAAGAATATTGTCACGGATATGGCAAGATCAATATATCCACTATTTATCGGTCGTGGTTTTGGCTCCTATTTTATAGACTGGCATTTTCCTTTCGAAATTCCTATCGGTCTTTTTGACTATAGTAAAGAAGAATTGATGATCGGTAGATATTTCAAACCTCATACTTTTTTTAACTTTCTTTTTCTCAAGGGTGGTTTGCTGATGATCTGGCTTTATGTTTATCTGATCTGGTTACAAGTGAAGCTTGCTGCAAAAATCCTCTTTGAAAAGAATAAGGACATTGTTTTGTTTGCCTCTTTCACGATTTTCTTTTTCCCCTGGGCATTCAATATATTCTGGCGACCACCTTTTATCTTTTTATTCAGTTTCATCATGATCATTCTGATCAAGATCAGTTCAGATATTGAAGCCAAAAAGAACCAGGAGATTTCTACATGAAATTATGCTATATTACCGGCAGCTTTCCGCCAAATAAGGACGGTGTAGGAGATTTTGCCTGGCATATCTGTAACCTGCTGCCAGATTTGGGATTTGATGATTTGATGCTGGTTGTCCCTCCTGAAACAAATGAAATTGAACATTTCCAGATCATTCACACCCGGTTTGTTCTCAAAGAATTGAATTCTCTGATTAAAGTGATAATTGCCTTTAATCCTGATCATATCTTGATTGAGTATCCCTGTAAAGGTTATGGCAGAGACATTATGATAAATTTGCTTCCAGCCATGCTGAAAATTAAAAACAGACAATTTCAGATTACCGTAACTATCCATGAATATGCCAATTATACCTTGAAAGGTAAAGTAAGGATCGCTCTGATGTCTCTGGCTGCCGACAAGGTCATGGTTACTGACAAATGGAATGCTAAACTTCTCAAACACCTAAAAAACAATGTTTTTGCTGTTTTACCGGTACCACCACAAATACCATTAACAATTAAGAAAGACTATAACCTGAAAAATGATTATATATTGTTTTCTTACTGGGGATTCATCCGGGAAAATAAAGGATTACATCTGCTTTTCCCTGCTCTTAGAAAAATGCTGGATATGAATATTAATGCTAAACTGAAAATCCTTGCTGAAATTGGAAATTCTGAATATGAGCAGAAATTAAAAGCTATGATAACAAAGCTTGATCTTGCCGAACACATCAAATTTACCGGTTATCTTGATAATGATGAAATCAGCCGGGAACTCTCGGAAAGTGATGTCTGTGTGTTGCCGTTTACAGACGGTATTTCTGATCGTCGGGGTACCTTAAAGGCTGCCATGGCAATGGGAATTCCTGTGATCAGCACTATGGTTAATCACAAAAATCTGCCTGACGGTATTCTTAACGGGATCAATATCCTGCTAAGTGAACCTGAGACGTCTGCTATTCTGAAAAATATGATCAAGTATGTAGATAGTGATCTCCGCAGAAAATTGGGAAACAAATCCCTGCAATGGAGCTCTGATTTTACCTGGCAAAATATCTGCCAAATTCTTGAAAGGGTGCTTATAAATAATGAAAATACTCTTTATTGATCCCAACGCAGTTACCCCACAATACAATTATCCTGTATTGGAAAATTTATGTAAAGAAAAGGTCGATATAACTCTGTATTCAACGGTAAATCGCTATATTTCAGAGTATTATATTAATAACTATGATGTGCAGGCAGATTATTTTTATTTCAGATTTGCCAATAAGATAAAAAACCAGAAATTACGTAAATTAATCAAAATACTGTGTTATCCCTTTGAATCCTTGAAGTTTCTGAATAAAGTAAAAATAATCAAACCTGATATTATTCACTATAATTGGCTTGCTGTTCCCATTATTGATCGATTGATAATCAGAAAACTTAAAAAAATGAAAATTCCCGTTGTGATAACACGCCATGATTTTATTCCTCATGATCTGAAAAATCTTCCCTGCTGTGATATGGATTGCCTGGCACTGGCAGACAGGATAATCTGCCTAAGTAAAGCTGTGAAGAATCTTTTTCCTGAGGATATGCAGAAGAAGATCACAGTTATCCCGCATGGTAATACTTATGAGAAAGAATTGAACAGGTTCAGCATTCCAGAAACCAAAAAAGACAACTCTGATTTGAAAGTTTTGCTGATAGGTAATCTAAAACCTTATAAGGGAGCATTGCTGTTACTGCAAGCAATCAAGGAACTTAAAGCTGAAAAAACCATTCCCGAAATTAAATTGAAGTTGATCGGAAAATGTGATCCTGGACTATTGAAAGATATTGAAGATTACATCAGTGAGCACAACATGAATAATATAGTGGAAAGAGAATACAAATTTATCGACTATGATGAGATGTTCAGCCATATCATTGACAGTGACGTAGGAATTCTTCCCTATATATGGGGCTCTCAGTCGGGTCTCCCCTATATCTTCTATGCGTTCAATAAACCTCTTATCTTATCAAATGTTTCTGGAATTTCAGAACAGGGAAATGAAAAGATAAGTCTTGTTATTGAGCCGAAAGTTGATCAGATCAAGAAAGCAATCATAAAATATAGAGAAATACAGCAGGATTATAATCCGCAGGATTTTACCGATTATCTGAGCAGAAATAATCTGAGTTCTGTGACTAATGAAATAAAGCTTATGTATAAAGAACTTATTGGAGGATAAATAAATGACTGATAATCATTTAATAATATTATTGTTTCTGGGGATTTTCTTATTTATGTATCATCTGGTTTTCTATCCTTTAATACTATTGATATTGAATATGCTAAAAAAGACACCCTCTGTAAGTTATTCACTACCAGAAGAACTGCCGTCAATCACAATTCTATGTCCGGCATATAATGAAGAGAATTGCCTGGAAGAAAAAATAACATCATATCTGAATTTGAATTATGATAAAAATAAGATTCGAATGATAGTAATTTCTGATGATTCCACTGATAAAACTAACGAAATCGTTAGAAAATATGCAAAACCCGGCTATATTGAATTAGTAGTCCAAAAACCAAGAAAAGGAAAACAATCTGGACATAATCTGGTTGAGCCTGATATTAATAGTAAATATATCGTTTCCACCGATGCTAATTCCATTTTCCATCCTGAGGCAATAATTGAACTGGTAAAAGTTATTGAAAATGAAGCAACTACAGGTCTGGTGAGTGGGAAACTGGAACTTGTTGTATCCGATGAACATGAATCAGGCGAAGCCAATTACTGGTCCTTTGATTCGTTTTTGAAATTCAATGAAAGTAAATTAAAGACTTTAATTGGCGCAAACGGCTCATTATTTATTATCAGAAGGCATTTATTTAGTCAGGTTCATCCGGCTTCTGTCGATGATTTCGAAAGAGTTCTAATTACCATCAAAAACGGTTATAATGCTAAATATAATCCTAAGGCAATAGTTTATGAAAATTCCACTGAGAGAGCAAGCCAGGAAGTCAAAAGAAAGATCCGAATTATCTCGCAGGAGTGGTTTGCGATAAAAAGACAATCGGTTCTGCTGAATATTTTCCGTCATCCAGTTGTAGCCTTCTTCCTCATTTCTCATAAGATCATCCGCTGGCTGATCCCTCTCTATGCTTTCATTTTCCTTGTTGTTAGTTTGGTCAGTATAAATAATCCCTTATTTCTCATAGTGTCAGGAATACAAATTATTCTCTATGCTTCCGGTCTGCTGGGAATGTATTTACAGTCAAAAAAATATCCTGTCTCTCTGCTTCGTATTCCCACATATTTCACTGCAATGATCTACGCAGGAAATGTTGGATTCATTAAATTCTTACAAAAGCAGGAATTGTCAGTTTGGCAAACTTCTATACGTAATGATTGAAGTATCTCAATTTTCAGGGATATAGTAAGAAGATGCTGGACACTCTTACAAACAGAATAAATGTTGAATTAATGATCCTTGCACCAGCAATATTAGGATTATTAAAGAGAATATCATAATATAAGGAATTTTATGAAAATACTATCAGTTATTGGGGCAAGACCCCAATTTATAAAAGCTTCTGTTATCAGTAGAACGATAGCCTCTTTAATTGGCATTAAAGAAATTATTGTTCATACTGGTCAACATTATGATGATAATATGAGCAAAATATTCTTTGAACAAATGTCTATCCCTTTTCCTGATTATAATTTTAATATTAATAAACTGTCCCATGGTTCTATGACCGGTAAAATGGTTCAGGGTATTGAACAGATTATCATTAAAGAAAAACCTGCTTGGGTAATAGTATATGGAGATACAAATTCTACACTCGCTGGTGCTTTGGCAGGAAAGAAAATGCAATATAAAATTGTTCACGTTGAAGCCGGTTTACGTTCATTTAATAATAATATGCCTGAAGAGATTAATCGCATACTCACTGATAAAATCAGTGATCTACTCTTTTGTCCCACTTCAACTGCTGTTAAAAATTTAGCACTTTCTGGAATCACGGGTTCAAAGGTAATTTTATCAGGCGATGTAATGCTCGATGCTTTTCTTTACTATTTACCTCAGGCAAAAGCCCCGAATTTTGCAATTCCGTCTGACTATGTTTTATCAACTGTTCACAGATCTGAAAATACAGATAATATAGTAACTCTGAATAATATTTTTCGAGCTTTAAATACTATTGCGGCAGATATACCCCTGATTTTACCTCTTCACCCGCGAACAGAAAAACTTATCGATAAAACTCATTTTGATAATATTACCTTTATCCAGCCTGTTGGTTATTTCGAAATGTTATATTTATTACAACATTGTTCTCTGGTTATTACTGATAGTGGAGGATTACAAAAAGAGGCTTTTTTTAGTAAAAAACCCTGTGTAACCCTAAGAAAGGAAACTGAATGGATTGAATTAATCCAAAATGGCTTTAATATCCTTGCTGGAATTGATTATAGCAAAATTATCAACTCAACTAAAATAATGCTTAATAAAAAATTAGATTTCTCTCTTGAATTATACGGAAAGGGAAATGCTGGGGAGAAAATACTGGCAGAATTAATATGAATTATTCGGCTAATACTGATTTTCTAAGTCTAATGTAATTTTAATTTAGGAGTAAATATGAATATACTTATTACTGGTTCAAACGGATATGTAGGTTCTCATTTAATGTATTTTTTAGAAGAAAATAGCTGTCAGGTTTTTGGAATTGATAAAAGCACTTTCTGTAATATAAATCCTCATCCTGCAACTATTATCGGCGATATTAGAAATATTGATGATCTCAGGCAGTTCAGTCATAAAAATATCGAAATTATCATCCACTGTGCTGCTGATAAACATGATTATGGTATTTCTGCCGAGAGTTATTTCAGCAATAATGAATTTGGCACAAAGATTATTGCCCAGTTTGCATCTGAGAATGATATTAATAATATTCTATACTACAGCACTGTTTCGGTCTATGGTCATCAACCGCATCCCTGTGATGAATCAGCAGAATTTCTTTCCGATACTGTGTATGGTGATTCCAAACTTGCCGGAGAAAAAGTACTCTGGGAATGGCAAAAAAAAGCCCCTCAACATTCCCTGATAACACTTCGACCCTCTGTGATCTATGGCAAGCATAATTTTGCCAATATGTATAACCTGATTAATCAGATGCATAAATTCCCCTGGTTTATGGTGGGAAACGGTAACCATATAAAATCAATGGTTGCTTTGGAAAATATGGTTGATATGACCTGGTTTATTCTGGATAAATTTACTCCCGGAATTCAAAACTTTAATTGCATTGACAAACCTTATTTAACTGTTCGTCAGTTGATGGAAAGCATTGCTGCCAATCCCGGTTTTACTCTTCCTAAATTAATTATCCCTTTCAATTTAGCAGTTGCTATTGGTAAAATCTTCGATATCTTCGGTAAAATAATTAAACGAGACCTGCCCATTAATAGCGATAGAATGAAAAAGTTCGGGACTGCCACAGATTACCGTGCCGAAAAAATCCGACAATTGGGTTACTTGCAGAGGTACTCTATTAATATTGTTTTTCAGGAAACTTGCCAGTGGTATTTAAATAACTTATCTGATAAATCCAATAAACATATTTAACCTGATCTGAGCGATACTGTTTTGATTAAGATTGTTAATATCTTTGAGGATATTGTATTATGAAAAATTGCCGGAATACCTTTATGGTAT
>CAZAHZ010000052.1:0-14958 GCA_964485055.1 uncultured Candidatus Cloacimonadota bacterium | reverse complement strand
CATTTTCAATTTTCAATTACTAAGACACTCCCTGAGGCTCCCCTGTGGCTTATTGAAAATATCATACAATTATAACTTACTTAGCATACTAATATAGTATAACTGTATTTTTAATTTATCCCTAATTTTTAATATATTTGCCGCTTATTGAAATTCCTTGTATGAGCAGATATTCTTATGCTGTGATAGGAGTAATTGAAAATGGAAAATGAAAGAAGAAATCGTGATTCGTGATTTGTAATTGGGAATTGAATATAATGTAATCCAGACCAAGATGGTCTGGGTACGCAAAATCCATAGCAAGATGTGAGACGGGGTCGGTGACTGGTGAATAGTGACTGGTGATTAGTGAATAGGAAAATGGGAAATCGTGATTCGTGATAGGGAATTGAATGTAATGTAATATAAACCCAGACCAAGATGCTCTGAATACGATAAAAACCGTTCGCTGCTCACTGATCACCGATTACCGTTCACGTCTTTACGTCTTCCCCTCTTCCAATTCCCAGTCACCAGTCACCTCTTTTCTTGAATCTTTCCCGAAAACTACCGTTTTCGCACATTATCACGGATAATGTACTCCTAAACAATCACTAAAATAAATGTGGTTTGACAAAAATGGGTGGGTGAAATGATTTTGTAAAATTATGAAAGATGGTGAATTAAGAAATATAAAAAATAGCAGGATTTGGATATGAGTCTGATTAGTATCAGCAATGTAAGTCATAATTTTGCCGATCATGATATATTCAAGGATATATCATTTTCGCTGGAGCATAACAGCCATATTGGTCTGGTGGGACCGAACGGCAGTGGTAAGACTACATTGTTCAATATCCTGTCCGGCAGAATTGTACCCCGCGTTGGAATAGTCCAGCAGGCAAAGAAATTAAAGATAGCTTATTTGAGCCAGGAAGTGGAACTGAATGATACGCAGACCTTGTTTGAGTGCGTAAGCACGGCAAATGAAAAGATCAGTGCAACCGGTATAGAGCTTGAGAACGCCCGTCAGGCAGTGGTCAGCAACAGTTCGGCAATTAATCTTAAGAAACTGGAAGAGCTGGAAGAGCAATATTATCAGATGGGCGGCTATCATTTTGCTTCCGAGATGAAGATCATTCTGGCAGGCTTTGGTTTTGCGATTGAGGACTGGGAGCGAAAGATAGCAGGATTCAGCGGCGGTGAAAAGACGCGTATCCAGTTTGTCAGGATACTTCTGGCGGAAAAGGATATTATGCTCCTGGACGAGCCGACGAACCATCTGGATTTTACCATGATCTACTGGCTGGAAAATTACCTGAACAAACAGGATAAGCCTTATCTGATCATCAGTCATGACCGTCATTTTCTAGATAAAACCGTTACTAAAATAGCAGAATTGAGAAACTTTCGGATAAACCTGACGCATGGCAATTATTCCATCTGGGAAGCAGACCGCGAGACGCGGGCATTAACGCAGGAACGGGAATATGTCCGGCAGCAGGAATTCATCAAGAAAACTGAGTATTTTATTGCTAAGAATATGGCAGGACAGAAGGTGGGACAAGCCAAGAGCCGCTTGAAGATGCTTAACAGGATGGAAAAAATTGTGAAACCTGAGCATGAGAAGCGGATAAACCTTTCCTTCAGCAATTCTGACCGGAGCGGAAATGATGTCTTCACATTCGAAAATGCGTCTCTGGGCTATCCTGGCAACACTTTAGCGGAGCACTTAAATTTATATATCCATTTACGCAACCGGATAGCACTGGTCGGTGAAAATGGGACTGGAAAGACAACTCTTCTGCGCTGTATCACGGGAGAGCTGGAACCGTTATCCGGCACGGCAAAGGTCGGAGCAAGCCTTAATATCGGATATTATGACCAGATGCATACAGAGCTTGATGAGTGCTTGAATGTCTATGACACCTTGCAGATATTGATGCCGGGAACTGAACGCGGAAAAGTGTTAAGCTGGCTGGCGCGTTTTTCTTTTGCCGGGGATGCCGTATTGAAATCAGTCAAAGTGCTGAGTGGAGGCGAAAAGGCAAGGCTCTATCTGGCAAAATTGATCTGGCAGCAGCCAAATTTTTTGATCCTCGATGAGCCGACTAATCATCTGGATATTAATACAATCGAGGAACTGGAAAAATCGCTGCAGGGTTATCAGGGTACGGTGATCTTTGTTTCGCATGACAGCTATTTCATTCGGCGGGTAGCAAATAAGATCTGGCTGTTCAAAGATAAAACTATCAAAGAAGTGAGCCAGGATATTGAGGAAGTATTCACGCATGAGATGTTTCTTTCCAGCCGGAAAAAAGAGACTGTGGATACCAGGCCGGCGAGAGATAAAAGGAAAGTCAATCCGCAGATACTGGATCGCATTCTGGACGAAATTACGGTTTTACAGGAGAAAATAACGGTTTTGGACGATCAGATAGCAAAACTTGAAGCAGCTTATGGCACAAATGAAGTGTATTTCGATCGCGAGCGATATATGCAATTGAAAGGAGAACATGATCAATTGCAGCTTGACCGCAAATATATGCTGCTGGAAATGGAAAAGAAAGAAATGGAATACCTGGAAAGAAGTGAATAGAGGAATCATGCTGAAAATAGGCTTTACGACCAGTTTTCCCATCGAACCGCTTTTAGCTGCCGGACATCAGGTGAGTGATCTTAATAATGTCTTTATTAATGGTGACAGCGTACGGGCAGTTCAAAAAGCGGAAAAGCTGGGCTACCCCCGCAATATCTGTTCCTGGATCAAGGGGATATATGGCGTGACTATTAATTCTGATTATGACTATATTATGGGCATTATTCAGGGAGATTGCTCCAATACGCATTCACTGTTGATGACCCTCGCCGATAGCGGCAGGCAGATATTATATTTCTCATATCCCTTTGACCGTGACAAAGATAAACTGGCAATGGAGATAGCGAAACTGGAAGAACATTTTCAGGTGAGCCGTAAAGATACGATGAGAGTAAAGGTAGATCTGGACCGCATCAGAAAGAAGCTGGTTCATCTGGATGAATTAACCTGGAGTGAAGGGAAAGTCAGCGGAGAGGAAAACCATCTCTGGCTGGTGAGTTCCAGTGATTTCAATGGCAATAGCGGTCAATATGAAAAGGAACTGGATGCTTTTCTGGAAGAAGCAGAGCAGAGAAACAGCGGAAGCAAGAAGTTGAGGCTCGGATATCTGGGCGTCCCCCCTATCTATACTGACCTTTATCAATACCTGGAAACCGAAGGTGCTTCGGTGGTCTTTAATGAAATCCAAAGACAATTTGCCATGCCCTATTTGAAAGAGGATATTGTTGATCAATATTGGAATTACACCTATCCCTATTCCGTTCAGGAGAGATTGACAGATATAAAAAAAGAGATCGTACGAAGACAACTGGATGGAGTGATCAGTTACACTCAGAGTTTTTGTCATCGCCAGATAGATAATATTCTGCTTCGTAAATATGTCGGGATACCGGTTTTAACTCTGGAAGGTGATCAGCCGGGCAGACTTGAGGAACGCAGCAGATTGAGGATTGAGAGTTTTCTGGATATGTTGAGATTTTAGTAAATAGGACAGTAAAAAACATGAATAAAGAGCAATTTCGAGAGGAAAGGCTAAAGAAAGAGAAGAGATGCGGTTCGGGGATCATTGATCTCAAGAACAGAACTTTATATGTAGAGAATATTCCCTTTCTTTATGATTTTTTCAAACAATTACTGATTAAAAGCGGAATATACCAGAAATGGCATGATAATGCCCTGGCAGTTCGTATCCGGCATAAAAGCTGGAGCTTTGCCAATCTGCCGGAGAGTTTTGATAGCTTCCGCATTTTGCATATAAGTGACCTGCACATAGATTCCCTGCCGGAGCTGGCTCAGATACTGCCTCAATTGATGCAGGCTGTGGAATATGAACTTTGCGTGTTTACTGGAGATTTCCGCTTTAATATTCACTGTGAGGAAATGCGGATAGATCATCTGCTGCGACCGATAATTGAAAGAGCGAATCAGGCATCATATCCGGCATTAGCTGTTCTCGGCAACCATGATTATCTGGATTATACGCAGGAAAATGTAGAAAAAGCCGGCTTAAAATTTTTATATAATGAATCGCTTGATATTCAAAAAGGTAATGACCGGATATTAATTACGGGGCTGGATGATGTACATTATTATCGTACCGGCAGATTGTTCGATCAACGCAGGCAGATCAAAAAGGCTGATTTCAAGATATTATTGGTCCATAGCCCGGAATACTACCGGGAAGCAGCTTTATATAACTATGACCTTTATCTTTGCGGGCATACACATGGTGGTCAATTGTGTCTGCCGGGAGGTTTACCAGTTATCTCAAACAGCCGCTCATCGCAGCGGTTCATCAGGGGACGCTGGCATTATAAAAGGATGGAAGGTTATACCTCCGCAGGTGCCGGATCATCGGGAATACCTCTGCGCTGGAATTGCCCACCTGAGATCACTGTTCATCACCTTTGGAGAAAAAAATGAAATTGCGTCAATGGCTGAAAGCTCACTTTGCCTATAATACTATGAAAATATTTGATGAGAAAGCCTGGAAATACTTGAGAACTTGCGGGACAATACTCGATGTTGGCTGTGGGAATGGCAGATTCATTGCTCTTTCGCCTAAGCAGATACGGGGAATTGATCAAAGCCAGGAAGCCGTTAATTTCTGCAGGCAGCAGGGATACCAGGTGATCATGGGAAATGCTCTTGATCTGCCTTTTGAAGATAGCAGTTTTGCAGGTGTGCATTGCAGTCACCTGATCGAACATCTTTATCCCGAAGATGCCTGGCTGCTACTACGTCAATTGACCAGAGTGCTTGCTCCTGGCGGGATTCTTTGCCTGCGTGCCCCGATGATGACCCGTAATTTTCATAATGACCTCAGTCATATACGCCCCTACCCGCCCCAGTCAATAATGGAATATCTCAGTAATGGCTGGAGCAGTGGGCAGCCCCAGACCTTTAAAGCAATCCGCGGAGAATATCAATTGCTTGCCCTGGAATGGAGACATCTTCCGCTTCTGAGTGGTCTTATTCATCAGCCGTTTTTCATCAGGTTTCTGGAGCTTCTGGCTGCAATGGGGCTACGTTCTTTACAGCGAAGCGGTTATCTTATGGTGCTCAGAAAATGCGAAAAGCCCCAATAAGGAAAATAAAGAAGAAAATCCTTTACAAGCGTAGTAGAAGATAAATTTTGACCAAAAGAAATAAAAGGAGATATGCATGGCATTATCTAACGAAGCCAAAAAGGCTATCATGGTAGAGTTTAAACTCCATGAGTCGGACACTGGATCACCTGAAGTCCAAATTGCGTTGTTATCTTATCGTATCAAGGAAATCACGGAGCACTTGAAAGTACATCCCAAGGACTTTCATACCCGTCGCGGTCTTTTGCAGTTGATCGGGCGACGTCGTCGTCTATTAGATTATCTGACAAAAATCGATATCACAAGATACCGTAAATTGATCAAAACATTAGGGCTTAGACGATAAATGGAGATTTTGGGGGGAAACTAATTTCCCCCTTTTTTTACTAATAGGTTCAAGGGGTAGAGAGCAATAAGCTAAATCCTTAATAAGGTTTGGCTTTAGCCTATTGCTTCTTACCACCTTGGCACAACAAAAGGAGAAAAAATGCATAACTATGCAATTAAACGTCTCACCAGAACAATCGCAGGTCGCGAATTAACCCTTGAGACGGGTCGTATGGCTAAACAAGCCAACGGTTCAGTATTTATGACTTATGGCGGGACAAGTATTCTCGTCACGGCTACCGTATCCTCGGATATACGAGAAGGTCAGGATTTCTTTCCGCTGACAGTAGATTTCATCGAGAAGTATTTTGCTTCCGGCAAGATTCCGGGAGGATTTTTCAAGCGTGAATCCAGACCTTCCACAAAAGCGACATTATCAGCTAGATTAATTGACCGGGCAATTCGTCCTCTCTTTCCGGAAGGATTTCTTAACTCAGTCCATATCGTGGTTACCGTATTATCTTATGATCAGGAAAATGATCCTAGTTCACTTGGCATCCTGGGTGCTTCTTTATCATTATTATTATCAGATATTCCCTTCAATGGACCTCTTTCAGGAATTACCGTGGGAATGATGGATGGTGAGATCATCATCAATCCCACTATCCCGCAATTGGAAACCTCAATATTAAATCTTGATGTGGCTGGAACAGCAAGTTCGATTGTGATGATTGAAGCTGGTGCCATGGAAATAAGTGAAGAAACCATCACTCAGGCAATTTATGCGGGACACGAAACTATCAAGGAATTGATCGAACTGCAAATAGAATTTGCTAAAGGCGTAAGCAAGGAGAAATTAGATATCGTCCTTGACCTGATCCCCAAAGAAATATTAGCACGGGTAGAAAAAGACTTTGGCGCAAAAATAGACGAAGCTGCTAATATCAAAGGCAAACTGGCTCGTCAGGAAGCTTTTGAAACTCTGGGCAAAGAATTGCTGAGCAAGTATCAATCAGAAGATGATGAAAAAACCTATCTTGCTAACGAAAGATACTATAAAAATGCTAATGAGCAACTGATCAAAAAATTTGTCCGTTATGCCATATTGCATAATCATCAGCGGGTAGATGGACGAGGTCTTGACGATATTCGTGAGATCACCTGTGAAATAGATATATTACCGCGAGTGCACGGCTCTGCTTTGTTCACCAGAGGAGAAACTCAGTCCTTATGTATCATGACTTTAGGTTCAGAAAGAGACGTTCAGATTGTGGATGGCTTGGATGATGAATATAAGAAACGCTATTTCCTGCATTACAATTTCCCGCCCTTCAGTGTAGGTGAAGCAGGATTTATGCGAGGACCAGGTCGTAGAGAACTTGGTCATGGTGCTTTGGCAGAACGCGCCTTGGCTGCTATGATCCCCTCAAAAGAAGAATTTCCCTATACTCTGCGTCTTGTATCCGAGATTCTGGAATCGAACGGCTCATCTTCGATGGCATCAGTCTGCAGTGGCACACTGGCAATGATGTCAGGTGGTGTTCCGCTCAAGAAGCCGATAGCAGGAATTGCCAATGGCTTGATCATGGAAGGAGATGACTTTGTGGTTCTCACAGACATCATGGGTCTGGAAGATCACCTGGGAGATATGGACTTCAAAGTTGCCGGAACAGTTGATGGTATCACGGCTATCCAGATGGATATCAAGATAGATGGTATCACCAAAGAAATAATGGCACAGGCATTAGCCAAAGCCAAAACAGCCAGATTGTTTTTAATAGAGAAGATTTTGGAAGCTATACCACAGCCACGAGCAGAATTATCACCGTATGCCCCACGCATCGAGTCTATAACCATCAACCAGGATAAGATCGGTGCCGTGATAGGTTCCGGTGGAAAGACCATTAAGATGATAATCGAAGTTACGGGTGTGGATATCAATATTGACGATGACGGAGTGGTTAGCATAGTTTCCGCTGATGTGGAATCAATCAATAAAGCACGCGAAATGATCCTGGCAATAGTAGAAGAACCTAAAATGGGTGTTATCTACGAAGCCACGGTATTCCGTACGGAAAGCTTCGGTGCACTCGTGAAATTTATGAACGGCATGAAGGAAGGTATGGTTCATATCAGTAAATTACATCATACCCGAATTAATCAGACTGAAGATGTGGTTAAAGTTGGTGATGTTGTCAAAGTTAAACTGGTTGAAATTGAAAATGGCAAATACCGCTTATCAATGGTGGGTATTCCCAGTAATCCGGAACCCAAGCCAGGCTCTACCCCACCCAGTCAATATGGAGGTAGCAGCCGTCGTCCCAGCTCCGACCGTGATAGAAGACCTTACAACTCAGGAAGCAGCAACCGTGACAGAAATCGTAGCAATGACCGGGGAAACTATCCGAGAAGAGATAAAAAAACCTAAATAAAATCAACACTGGAGATGTGATGAATTTCAAGATTAAAGATATAAGCCTGAAAGATTTTGGCAGACATGAGACTCGCCTGGCAGAAAGCGAAATGCCTGGATTGATGATGCTGCGGGAACAATATTCCGGACAAAAGCCTTTTTCTGGCTGCCGGATCACGGGAAGCCTGCACATGACGATTCAGACGGCGGTCTTAATCGAAACACTCTACGAACTTGGCGCAGACATCCGCTGGTGCAGTTGCAATATTTATTCTACTCAGGATCATGCAGCAGCAGCTATTGCAGATCGCGGAATCCCTGTCTTTGCCTGGAAGGGTGAAACACTGGAAGAATACTGGTGGTGCACCAGGCAGGCATTGATCTGGGAAAATGGCTCAGGACCTGACAGCATAGTAGATGACGGGGGAGATGCCACTTTGATGGTACATGAGGGTTGCCGGCTGGAAGATATTTATCAGAAAACCGGAAAATTACCCGTAATAACCAGTACTAATTTTGAATTTGTCACTCTCCAGAAAACGCTCTTAGCCGATCTGGAGCAATTCCCTGACCGTTGGCATCAGTTTGCAAAGAAGATCCGTGGTGTATCGGAAGAAACTACTACCGGTGTACATAGACTATATAAGCAACTGGAAATGGGAACCCTCCTTTTTCCAGCAATAAATGTGAATGATTCCGTCACTAAATCCAAATTTGATAATCTTTACGGATGTCGTGAATCTCTGGCAGACGGCATCAAACGCGGAACTGACATTATGATCGCCGGTAAGATGGTGGTCGTCTGTGGATATGGTGATGTGGGCAAAGGATGTGCCCGATCAATGTCCGGCTTTGGAGCCAGAGTGATAATAACAGAGATAGACCCTATCTGTGCCTTGCAGGCTGCTATGGAAGGTTATGAAGTGCTCAGACTGGAGGAAACTCTGGACAAGGCGGATATTTTTGTCACTGCCACAGGAAATTGCGATGTGATAACCGCTGCTCAGATGCTCAAAATGAAAGATAAGGCGATTGTCTGCAATATTGGTCACTTTGACAACGAAATCCAGGTTACGGAATTGTATTCTACTCCCGGAGTGGAGAAACGTAATATCAAGCCTCAGGTTGATGAGATCATGCTGCCGGGAAATAAATCTATCATCCTGCTTTCGGAAGGCAGATTGGTGAATCTGGGCAATGCCACTGGTCATTCTTCTTTTGTAATGAGCAATTCCTTCACTAACCAGGTCATGGCACAATTGGATATCTATGAACGTGACCTTGAGATTGGTGTTTATCGTCTCTCCAAAAAACTGGATGAAGAAGTGGCAAGAATGCATCTTGATAAACTGGGAGTGCATCTCACAGAATTAACTAATGAGCAGGCTGAATATATTGGTGTACCTAAAACAGGTCCTTATAAGCCTGAACATTACAGATATTAATAAATTTGGTGAAGGAGAAATTTGTGAAGAATATTCTGGAAAATATTACAAGTCACAAAGCAGTGGTGGGAGTGGTCGGACTTGGCTACGTTGGTTTACCGATGGCGGTAACAGTTGCCAGGGCTGGCTTCAAGGTTATTGGAGTTGATGTAAGCCAGCATGCCATTGAAAGTGTTAATAATGGCATTAATTATATCGGTGATGTAGATGATGAGGAACTCAAAGACCTGGTTGCCAGAAAGATGCTGTCCGCAACAGATAACTATAAACTTCTGAAGAAAGCCAATGTGATCATGATCGCTGTTCCCACACCTTTAGACAAATATCAGCAGCCGGATTCGTCTTATGTTTGCTCTGCAATATCTTCACTGGCGCCCAACGTCAGCCGGAAAACCCTGGTGATCCTGGAATCAACAACCTATCCCGGTACAACAATTGAAATTGTGGTTCCTGCCCTGGAAAAGGAAGGTCTTGTTGTTGGTAAAGATGTCTTTGTTTCCTTTTCTCCTGAGAGAGTAGATCCGGGTAATCCCAATTACAAAACCCATAATACTCCTAAAGTTGTGGGCGGAGTAACAACCAAATGTAATGAAGTCTCCAAAGCTTTTTATGAAGAAATCCTGGATGCACCTGTTCACCTGGTCTCTTCACCAAGCGTGGCTGAAATGGAAAAGATTTATGAAAATACTTTCCGTAATATCAATATCGCTTTGGCAAATGAAATGACAATACTCTGCAACCGGATGGGTATAGATATCTGGGAAGTGATTGAAGCAGCAAAAACAAAACCTTACGGTTTTATGCCTTTTTATCCCGGTCCTGGTATCGGTGGGCACTGTATCCCGCTTGATCCTTTCTACCTGACCTGGAAAGCCAGAGAATATAATTACCACACTCGCCTCATCGAATTAGCCGGAGAGATCAATAACTCCATGCCATCCTTTGTAATTTTAAAAGCTCAAAAACTCCTTAACAAAATGGGTAAGGCAATTTCTAAGTCAAAGATACTGCTGCTGGGTGCTGCCTATAAACGTGATATTGAAGATGCCAGGGAGTCTCCAATCCATGAAATTATCAAACTTCTGGATGAGAACCGGTCACAGTTTGATTATTATGATCCCTACATCCCTGAATTATACAATAAACACACTGGGAAGAATTATAAATCTGTTTCCCTGGATCATCTGGAAGACTATGACCTTATTATTATAATAACCGATCACTCCAATTATGATTATCAGGAAATCGTGAGAAGATCGAATATGATCCTGGATACCCGTTATGCTATTAAAGAAAAGTATGATAATGTAATAAAGCTATAATTTATGGCGACAAATAATCAGGTCGAGATTGAACAGCTTTGCGGAGACTTATCACCCTCCAGTGCTGATGATGAATGGTTTGTTATCCATATCAAACCTCGCTGGGAAAAAAAATTTGCCCACTATTGCTTCCTTCAAAAGGTCAATTATTATCTGCCTCTGCAGGAAAGTGTCCGAGTTTACAATAAACGAAAAGTTGTCTTCACTAAACCTCTTTTCTCTGGTTATATCTTTGTAAAATGCTCTTGCCAGGACAAGTCATTGTTATTTCGTTCTGGCTGCATTGTCCGATTTATCAAAGTGCCGGATGAAAGAGAATTGTTGACTGATCTGAATAATATCTATGAAAGCCTCACTCGTAAATTACCGATCGAGCATCATACCTATGTTAAGGAAGGATATCAAGTGCGGATCACCAAGGGTCCCTATATTGGCATTGAAGGAATTGTTATTGATGCTGATGACCCAAGTGAGGTCATCGTGGGAATTCACCTGATCCAACAGGCTATCTGCCTACAAGTTGATCCCTCTCAGATTGAACTGGTTAGCAGAACTGTCCAGCAGTTTGATTGAGAAAAATGTCTTGACTGGAATCTTTCATACATTAACTTATTCAGTAGAGCTTAATTCTATAAACTAAGGAGAGCAAATGCCTGAATTTGATGAAATCAAAGTGAAAAAGCAGACTATTCCCCAATTTCCCAAAAAAAGAGTGATACCCGCTCTTATCATCATTCTTGTCCTGATTTTTTTAGCGACGGGATTATATACAATTGATCCCGAGGAAGTAGGTGTCATCCAGCGATTTGGAAAATATACCTCTACCACAACGCCGGGACTTCATTTCAAAATTCCTTTTGGGGTTGATAACCTTTCAAAAGTGAAAGTTACCAATGTATATAAAGAAGAATTTGGCTTCCGAACCGTGCAACCAGGAATCAAATCACGCTATTCCAGCCGCGATTTCTCCAGTGAATCACTTATGCTCACAGGAGATCTTAATATTGCTGATCTGGAATGGATTGTTCAGTATCGAGTAAAAGACCCTGTCAAATACCTGTTTAATGTCAGAAATATGGAAAAAACTATCAGAGACGGTTCTGAGGCAACTATTCGTGAGATCGTGGGCGACCGCAGTGTGGATGAGGTTATTGTTCTTTCACGTAAAGAGATAAATGACCTTGCCCAGATCAAATTGCAAAGCCTGCTGGATGGATATCAAACCGGAGTGGAAATAGTGACTATCAACCTGCAGAATGTGAACCCTCCAGACAAGGTGAAACCAGCCTTTGATAACGTAAATTCATCAAAGCAGGAAAAAGAACGCATCGTAAACGAAGCCTGGGAACAATATAATAAAGTGATCCCCGAAGCGCGAGGTAAAGCCAAACAGACTATTCAGGAAGCTGAAGGTTATGCGGTGAACAGAGTAAACCGTGCTCAAGGTGAAGCTGACCGCTTTAATCAAATTTATCAGGAATACAAACTATCTAAATCAGTTACCCGCAAAAGACTTTATCTGGAAACTATGGAAGAAATTATTCCCACTATCGATAAACTCTTTATTATCGATGATAAACTGGAGGGATTATTACCTCTTCTTAATCTTGCCGGGGAGGTGAAATAATGAAACACAAAGGTTTGATCATAATCCTGATAATAGTTGTAATTCTTCTCCTGAATGCTTTTTATATTCTTGATGAACGCCTCCAGGTGATCATCACGCAATTTGGTGAACCAGTAGGTGGAGCGATTAGTGATGCAGGACTGCATTTTAAACTTCCCTTTATCCAGAAAGTTCATTTCTTCGAAAAAAGAATTCTGGAATGGGACGGAGACCCCAAACAAATACCAACCTCTGATAAACGCTATATCTGGCTCGATTCCTATGCCCGCTGGCAGATAGTGGACCCTCTTAAATTCTACCAGACTACGCGTAGTGAGACTTTTGCTCACAGCAGACTGGATGATATTGTCTCTGGAACCACACGAGATGTGGTCAGCTCAAATAAACTGATCGAAATTGTTCGCAATACCAGCCGAGAAATGCAATTCACCTCTGAATTTGAAGATAGTTCTGAAGATGAAATCAGAGCTGTAGATACTATCCAGACCGGTAGAGAAAAGATCGAAGATGAGATATTTACTACCAGTTCCACTCAAATCCTTGATTATGGTATCAAGCTTATTGATCTTAAGATCAAAAGGCTTAATTACAACGACGAAGTCCGCGAAAAAGTTTATGCTCGTATGATATCTGAGCGTAATAAAATTGCTGCCAAATACCGCTCGACTGGTGAAGGTGAAGCAGCAGAAATTCGTGGTAAAAGGAAAAGAGAACTTGATCAGATAGAATCAGAAGCTTTCAAGACAGCTCAGCAGATCATTGGTGAAGCTGATGCCGCTGCCCTGGATATTTATGCTAAGGCATATAAGCAGGATCCTGAGTTTTATGAATTCAGTAAAACTCTGGAAACCTACAAAAACACTATCCAGAAAAAAGGCACTTTGATCATGACTACGGATTCAGATTACTTCAAGCATCTTAAAACAAGCGATTAGTGTATTCTGACGAATATTATATGAGAATTGCCCTGACTGAGGCTTATCGAGCTGCAGAGCTTGATGAAATACCGGTCGGGGCTGTTCTTATTGATGACCAGAATAATATCATTGCCCAGGCAGCAAATCAAACCTGTCACAATCAAAATCCCCTAGGACACGCAGAAAAAATCGTCATTGAAAAAGCACTCAGCTCAGGTAAGAAATTTCTTTACAATTATACCCTCTACGTAACCTTGGAGCCCTGTATAATGTGTTGTGGATTGATTGTGCTCAGCCGGATTGGCAAAGTGGTATATGGCTGCCATGATCCCAAAGCCGGAGCTGCAGGTTCTCTTTATAATATCCTGCAGGATAAAAGATTAAATCATAATCCTGTGATCAAGTCTGGGATTCTAGAAAAGGAATGTTCTCAGCTTCTTATAAGTTTTTTTTCTCAAAAAAGATAAAGTGCGGAGAGTTGCCGGAGTGGTCGAACGGGGCGGTCTCGAAAACCGTTGTACGCCTCGCGTACCCAGGGTTCGAATCCCTGCCTCTCCGCCAGTTTTTTATTATTTTAACTTCATATACTCCTCAATAACCTTTATTCTTTCTTCTCTTCCCCTTACGAGTTCAGTCTGATAACGATTATCCAGTGGCTCAATAACTACGTCATAATTATTCCATTTCACTTCTTCATACTGATGATTCTCTGCATTCATTTTTATATCTGCTGCAATATCAATTATTGCTCCTGCCAGACATAGACGACCAAAATAACGTACAACCCACGTACCATTATTATCTACAAACGGTTCAACAACATAATCTGACATTATGTTCTTTACTCTGAAAAAATCTTTAGTATGCACGATTATATCTATATCATGCGGATTTACATCCACACCAAGTACAGCTTCGCTGCAACTACCAATTATGTACCACTCAATTTTATTAGCATTAAACTTTGTAGTTAACAGTAACAAAGCTTCTTCCCAATCGAATATCCCTTCAAACATCGAATTCCCTAATCGAGAGAAGTTTCTCGCAACCAACGCTTTGTCATCCTCATTTACACCATTATCTTTCATATCTTTATTATAAATCTTTAGATAACCAATTTCCGATGGCTTAAACCATGCAGCTTCAAGATTGTCTGTAAATCGCGTATCTACATCCTTAACACAGAAAATAAATTCAGTTTCAGTTTCATAGCAATAACAATTCATCCCTAAGAACCTCTCTTTATTACTTTTGTAAACCAGTACACAATGTCACATAACATTTGTACTTACGCCAGAAAAAAAATCGGCGTGTGCTATTATTTATCTCTACAAATAATGAACCCCTAAAAGCCATCCATTATGTCCATTATGTCTATTCTGTCCATAATGTCCATCAATTTAGCAATGACAAAAACCTGTGATAACTATCAACACATTTCGTCTTTCAGTCATTCCCTCCATCCCTCTTTCCCTCAATCACTCCTCACGTCTCCCGTCACCAGCAATAAATGTAAGGAAAATGTAATAAAAATGTAAGGTCATAACTCTCTGCCATAATATTAATTACAACAAAATCTTACTCTTTTGGCGTTTTTTGAAGATACATACCCCTATTTTTAACTTTTAAAAAAATCAACTCACGACTCATCGAAGATCCTCCATAGCTGTTACGGCGGAGGAGGACGAATGAACTACCCCGGGGCAAGCCCCGAGGTATCATAAGGAAAGTGTGTGAATGA
>CAZAHZ010000051.1:4243-15080 GCA_964485055.1 uncultured Candidatus Cloacimonadota bacterium | reverse complement strand
TACAGGGACGTCATTCACTGATGAGATTGATACTGTAAATGTGTCTGAAATTGCCTCAAAATAATCATCTAATGCTGTTACTACTACTTCTGTATTCCCGTTCCAGTTTAGTATTGCAGATAAAGTCAGGATGGAATCTGATACTGATATATTGATCTCTGTATCTGTATAATCTACATGATAGGTTAGCACATCTCCATTGTCATCATTAAAATGATCGTATAGATAGATTTCAACAGGATCAAAATCTTCATTGAGGGGCAGATCCGGCATTGCTTCGATCAGATAAGGTGGAAAATTCTCGTATGTGATTATCGCTTCTCCATCAATCAGATTTGTTTCGGAAATTGAATATTCTGTACTTCCTGTATCAGTATATGTGAAATTCTGCAAATCGAGAGAACTTGTCCCCTCTGTTCCCTGTGGTGAAAACACTAAGCCTATGATTGGATCTACTCCAGAAATTGTAGACCCTGAGATTATATTTACTGTGATCGGAGATGTTGAACCTGTCACAACCACTGTATTACCCGAAGATAACATTCCAGTAGTGTCATATCCTGTGTATTCTATCAAAGAGTTATCATAATATACTTCGAATTCTATTTCATTGATCATCCAGTTTATTGCTATTCCCTGATAACTTTCCACTTCTACTGTAAAATCTGTCACCTGGTTGACACTGGCATTTCCAATTGTTATCTCAGTATCATATATTCCAGGGGGTATCCCATTAATGTCTTGATATAATGGATCAGTAAAGTGAGTAACTTCGTAGGTCTCTATTACATCACAGATTATATCGTTACTGGAATCCCAAATCCTGAAATTTACTGTTTCTGTTATAAAATCATCTCCCAGGATAGTACCCGCTACCCAACCTGTTTCCGAAGGTTGGTCTATTAAACGGCACTCATTTCCTACAAAAACTCCAACCAGATCCGATGTTGTCACCAGAATGCTATCAATATAAGCAAAACCAGCAAATTCGGTACCCATACCTGAAAACGCCCCCGAATCTACTTCCCAGTTCGGTTCTGCAAATAAATATGACATCGTTAATAGAAATAAAATTGCTAATGCCAAGCGTAAATAACTCATAAAACGCCTCCCATGTATATCTTCTTTTTTTTATTACATAATAATTTTTTCATTTCTCTTCTCTTTTTTTATAATTCATTAAATTTCTTATTTTATTTTTTCCCAGATTCTGGTTAGTTATTATTTTTTTTATATATTTTAAAACTCCGGGAACGGTTTTCACCGTTCCCGGATAATAATATTTTACTTCATCAAGATAACCTTCTGTACATCTTGGACATTACCCGTTGTAAATCTTACAAAGTAAACGCCAGATGTACAAACGATATTATGGTCATTCATACCATCCCAGGTTAAAATATGCTCTCCTGATCCCAGCTCATCTGCAAAGAGTGTCTTCACTAATTGACCCTTTAAATTGTAAATCTTGACACTGACTGCTTCCTCAGTCTCAAGATAGAAACTGATACTGGTAGCCGGATTGAAAGGATTCGGATAAATCCCCGATAAGCCTGTCACTTTGATCATCTCATCACTATCTTCATAGATCGTTAGAGTTGGCATTCCCTTATAATCCTCTCCTGGCTCAGATATAATTGCTTCATTGCAGGCAAATATGTCCCCACTTAATGGATCAAATATCTTGAAGGTTATCGCCTCCTGCTCTTCACTGTTGATTACTAATGTTGCGATTTTGATGCCATTATAATCACGAATCCTGGCTATGCCACGGCATTCATCGTCTGCAAAGCTTCCAATGATCATGCCTTCCGTATTTGCCTGTTCTACCTGAACATATGCTATCATGCTGTTTGTCAGGATTATTGGTTCCCATGGTGATTCAATCAACCTGTCAACCTTAACTACCACATTCCTTGTTGGAACCGGATAATAGAATGTTACATTTGCCGATACTCTCACATAATAACCCTTCCCGGGCTCCATATTCACCAGTGTATTATATGCTGATGGTAAGCTTGGATCATAACTGGAGAAAATATCCTTAACCTTCAACAATGTGCCAGCATTAATCAGTACAGCAAAGGCATCCTCTACATCCATTGCTGTCTGGTTTACATAAGCAATCAGATTCCAGCCACTGTTAAGGTCAATAGGTGTCTCAGTTGGATCAATGGGTGATCCGATTATATCCAGCGTTGTAATACCTGTTACTTTTACATAATAACCTGCCCCATCCTCAAGTTCATGAAGCGTGTTGTAAACCGGAGGTAATGTGGGATCATAACTGCTGTAGATATCCTTTACCTTCAACAGGTTATCCATTATCGGATCAAAAATTACTTCTATACTCGAATCTGCCGGACGAACATTTAACGATACTAAATTCCAGCCACCATTTAAATTCCAGGTTTGGGTTATGTCTGTCGTATTTGAACCATTTAGCAGTATCTCATTTGGTGGATATCCTACAACGCCTCCAGGATTAGATTGGATTGTTGTTACCACATTATAAATTATATCATTGCTGCTATCCCAGATTCTGAAATGTACTGTTTCAACCACTTCTCCCTGTACTACCATTGAGGCTATAGCTTCCCTGTTCATTAATTGGACTTCAGTAACTGCCCGGCATTCATTTCCTACAAATGCAGCAACCAGATCGCCTTCTTCTGCATCTTCTCCTTCTATTGTCACTATGGCATACACTATCGTGCTGTTAGTATGGATAACCGGTACCCAGCCAGGTCCGGCTCCAATTACGACTGCCAGCGGTAAGGGATTTGCTATAGATCCTATAGTTCCGCCTGGGTATGTCTGTGTGTAATATTCAAGATCATAGATCTCATCAGTTCCCAGATCCCAGAACTTAAAGTTTACTATCTCAACAACATCTCCGTAGATAAAGAAGTTTACCCGTGAAGAACCATTTACGGATCCAATTCCACGGCATTCGCCATTAACGAATGCTCCTATCATATCTCCCTGGTCTGCTGATAATCCATCTACTGTTACATAACCATGCGCCATTGTAAAGTTGTTATAAGTAACAACCTCCCAGTCTGGTGCCAACAGATAGTGTACTTCCCAGGTTAAAGGTAATGTATACTCTCCATCCGTTATCTCGGCTACTATTACAAAATCACCCTCTTCCATGAATTCCGGAGTGAAGATATTACCAATGATCGGCATCAGTTCACCATTCAATGTCCAACTGTATTCTAATTCGCTGTCAACATCTTCTGCATCTACATAAAATTCTATTACTGCATTATCATAAATGGTTATATCTGTCTCTACAGGTAGAAATTCATTGATTACCGGTGCATCATTTACCGCTGTCACTGTTACCATGACGTCATCACTGTCAAATAATCTGGCTTCGTTATCACTTATTGTGAAGGTTAAAAATTCTTCGCCAAACCAGTCTTCTTCTGCAGTGAAAGTTACCATGTATTCATTGATATCAATATCTACCATCAGGTTTCCAATAACTGTCAATGTTAAGAATTCGCTATCAATATCTGTTATATATTCCGTGAAATCTACTGTAAGTGATCCATCTTCAATAAAGGTGAATTCTTCTGGTAATACGATCTCAGGTGCATCATTTATTGGTAATACTTCAATGTAGATCATTGCTGTCTCTGATGCTGCTGCTCCATCGAATACATAGTACTCAAAATAAACAGATCCATAAAAATCTGTCTCTGGTATGTATTCAAATGAGCCATCTTCATTAAGTATAAAGGAATCTCCTGCTGGACGCTGGTCAATTAATACACATACTAACGATTCTGGATACTCATCTGGATCATAATCATTTGCTAATACACCATTTGCTGTATCAACCGTTAGGATCATGTCCTCATATACTGAATAATAATCATCAACTGCTACAGGAATAACATTTTCATAATCTGATACTGTTACAATGGCTGTGTCTTCACCAGTTCCACCTTCATTATCAGTTACAACCAGTGTTACTTCATAATACCCAGGAGAAAATTCATTATTTATGGTTGATCCTTCTCCGATCCATGAGTAGTTATAGTACCATTGATATAATACTATTTGACCATCTAAATCAGTTCCAGTTCCAGTTAATGTTATTATGGCTGTTCCATTCACTCCAGCCTCTCCGTAATAAGGTCCACCAGCATCAGCAACTGGAAGATCATTCACACTATTTACTGTGATTGTTACTAATGTAACATTTGAGAATATATTTCCATCAAAAGCTACGTAAGTGAAGCTTGCTTCTCCAGACCAGTTTAATGGTGGTGTATAAACAAAGCTGCCATCCCAGTCCTCTTCCGAATACAGCAATGTACCAATCACTGGTTCATCAATCATTATTGCTGTTAACTCCTCTGGATATCCGTCATCAAAGTCATTCGCCAGTATTCCTTCTTCCGCACTTACTGTCAGCATATTATCTTCATCTACTGAATACTCATCAGGATATGCTATTGGAGAAGTACCTCCATTAGGAGCCACGGATACTTGAACATGGTCTGTATCTATTCCACCCTCATCATCAGTTACGGTTAAGGTTACATTGTAACTGCCTACTGCTAATTGAACTATAGACACTTCTTCATAAGCTTCACCACCATTCCATGTCCAGTGATATTCTATGATTTCACCATCAATATCATAAGATGCGCTTCCATCCAGAGTTACATCTGCAATTCCATTTGGTCCTGCCGTGGCATTAATAGGAGCTCCGGCATCTGCTACCGGCAAATCATTTATGGATGTTACAATTATTTCTACTTCATCCATTGCTGTTGCTCTGACCATGCCGTCATCTACAATAAAGGTCAACACTTCACTGCCATTATAATTTGCTGCTGCACTTAAAGCCACCATCGTTCCAGTAATATTTACTATAATGTTTTCATTTCCGCTTACGTCTAAAGAAAGAACGTCTCCGTCTATATCACTGATATAAGGTGCAAAATCAACAACTAAATTTCCATCTTCAGCAAAAGTGAAATTCTCTGGCAATTCTATTGCAGGTTCATCATTAACTGGAGTGACAACTACATTGAAATCTGTTGTTACTTCCAGGAAATCACTGTATCCATCCCATGCTGTCACTGTCACAATCGCATTGCCGTTGAAGTTTAATATGGAACTGATTTCAATAATGTTATCAAACTGTTCTACTGCAATTCCTTCCCCTGCTTCAACTTCATAAGTCAATACATCTTCATCAAGGTCACTGATGTATGTGTTCAAATCAAGAGTAAATGTATCAAAATCCTCGAATACTATCTGATCAGGAATAGGCACTGCCACATAAGGTGCATTGTTGTTGATCACACCAGGTAGTGCTACTTCGATATTCTCATTGTTGTAGGTAAAGTCATATACCTCAAATTGAGCCTGCCCGCCTGTTATTGATGAAAATTCCAGATTGATCAGGCTGCCTGCTCCTTCAATCGGTATAAACTCTCGCCCACCTGAGCTTACCTGGCTTACAAATTTGATATTAACAACACCTCGCTGAAATTCCACATAAAGTAAACCATCAGGTATCACGATTGTGTTATCAACAGACCATCCATCCAGGCTTAATTCTGCATCATCATAACTCATCCAGAATTCATAACTGAATACATTCCAGATCGGGTTTACATAAGTTGTCAGTAAATTTATGATGATTGGTTCTCCAGGTTCTCCCTGTCCGGATGTTACCGTGATCTCTGCCTCTATTGCAGGTATGTCTGCATTTAATACTGTCACCATCATTTCATCATTAGCACTATATTCACCATCAGATACTGTTAACATTATCACATAATCAGTATCCATATTTACTGATGGAGCTACAAATGTCGGATATGCTCCCCCTGTATTATCCAGGAACACTCCTGCTGGAGCTTCCCAGATAAAGGTCAGGGCATCATTATCCTCATCAAAAGATAAACTGCCATCAAGTTGAACAAGATCACCTTCATTCACGATCTGATCATCTCCGGCATTGGCTGTCGGGGCATGATTGAAGTTCAATACCGTGATCACTACTTCATCACTGTCTTCATATTCTCCATCACTTACTGTTAGAGTAAAAGTATAATCGGTATCAACGATTACTTCCGGCGCCATAAAGCTTGGTGTTGCCAGTGTAATGTCATCTAATTCTATGCCATCCGGGGTTGTCCAAACATAGTCTAAATCCTGCCCGTCTGGATCATACGATGCTGTTCCATCCAGCATTACCATCTCAAATTCATAGATACTCTGTTCGTCTCCCGCATCAGATACTGGTGGATGATTTACATTTATCACTTCCACTGTACCAGGGATTATATTCTCAATTTCTGTTGAATTATAACGGAAATCTACTACCGTAGCTTCTGTGATCCCGGCATTTACTGCCAGAAATTCAAAAGTTACCAGATCACCAGCTCCCATCATTGCTGCTGAACTGGCATACGCCACTGCAACTACTCCGGGTGCGCTGTTATTTGCCATTAACATGGCATTAGGATTGGGAACATCACCAACACTATATCCTACATATTCGTATGAGTCTGAATTATAATGCAGATCAAACTCAAAGCTAATTATATTCCAGTAATCATATAACTCGGTTGTACTGACACTGATTGCGAATGTTTCTTCCTCCAATACTATTGCTGATCCCACTGTAATCTCAGCTTCAAATATTGCAGGTCTCACAATCAAGGTAACTTCATCAGTATTGATTGCCCGACCCATATTGTCATTTATCATGAAGGTCAATACTTCATCACCATACCAGGCTGGTGAATTAAAGGTTACTATATAACCATCGATCATCACATCTACATTTTCATTACCACTTACTGTCAGTTCCAGTTCATCTTCATCAATGTCACTGATGAATTCAGCAAAATCTACTATAAATTCTACACTTTCATCCATTGTGAAGCTCTCTGGCAATTCAATAACTGGTTCATCATTTACCGGCTCTACATAAACCAGAAAGCCAGTATCAACTACATATTCTCCATCTGTTACGGTTAATTCAACTAATGATTCACCATTCCAGTTCTCGATTGAATGTATCTCGATAATCCCACTGCCGTCAAAGACAACCTCAATTTCTTCAGCATTGAAGGTTAGTGTATAAATCAATTCGTCTTCATCTACATCAAAGAAATTACCTGTCAAATCTACCGGATAAGGTTCAAAATCTTCTGCAAGATAAATATCTTCTGGTTCCATTACTATTTCTGGAGAATCATTCACAGCAGCCACATCTACCAATACCATGTCTTCTGCTATGGCTCTATCCATATTATCATTAACCGTAAAGGTTAATTCTTCCTGTCCATTCCAGTTTTCTACAGCACTGAAATACACCATACTTTCCATGATATCTACTATTACGTTCTCATTACCAGATACTGTGATTTCCAGTACATCTTCATCAATATCACCAATATACTGGCTAAAGTCTATTTCCAGGTTGCCATCTTCAATAAAGGCAAAGCCTTCATCTGGAAGATCGATCACTGGAACATCATTTCCGGGCTCTACATATACCATAAAGCTGCTTTCTATTGTATATTCATTATCGCCAACGGTTACGCCTACCCAGCTTTCTCCATTCCAGTTTTCTACTGATTGGATTTCGATCATGGCACTCTGATCTGTTATCAACAATATTTCCTCAGCAGAGAAGGTAAATTCATAAACCAGTTCGTCTTCTTCCACGTCAGCAAAATTACTGCTCAAATCTAGTGTATAAGCTTCAAAATCTTCTACCAGATATACATCATCCAAATCTGCTACCTGATAGGGTGAATCATTCACAGCAATCACAGTAAGAGTTACTAATACTGACTCACTATAATCTATACCATCAAATGCCCTGTATTCAAAGCTATCTTCACCATTCCAGTCTGCATTTGGTGTATATTCAAATTCGCCATCAGCATTAAGCTCCAGCATACCCCAGCTTACATCGCTCACCAAGTCTGCTGTCAAAGCTTCCGGATATTGATCTGCATCTACATCATTATATAGCACATTACCAAAAAGTACACTGTCTTCGTCTCCCTCAAATGTATCAGGTATTGCTACCGGAGGAATATTCTCATAACCAGATACACTCACTGTTGTCATATCTGTGCCCATTCCACCTTCATTATCTGTAACAGTCAGCATTACATCAAATACACCTGTGCCAAAAATTGCACTGAGTGTCTCACCGCTGCCACTGCTGCCTTCCCAACTCCAATCCCAGGCTGTTATCTCACCATCGATGTCATATGAACCTGAACCATCTAATAATACTTCAGCATTTCCTTCTTCATCTGCCTGTTCCCAATATGGTCCATTTGCTTCAGCTACTGGTTCGTCATTTACTGATGTTACAATTAGATTTACTTCATCGCTTGCTGCAATCCTTTCCATGCCATCATCAATGATAAAGGTAAGCATTTCTTCTCCAAACCAGTTCTCTCCTGCACCGAAGTAAACCATCATTCCAGTAATATTAACCATTACTTCTTCGTTGCCTTCTACAGAAAGAGTAAGTTCATCTTCGTCTATGTCATTCACGTATCCTGTGAAGTCAACTTCAAGCATTTCATCTTCTGCAAAAGTGATCATTAATGGAAGATCGATCGTCGGCGCATCATTAACTGAAGTAATTTCCACTGTTACTACATCTTCTGCCATCAGTCTTTCAAATTCATCATAGACCATAAAGGTGATATCTTCACTGCCATACCAGTTCTCTTCTGCACTAAAGCTAACCATTAGTTCATTGATCTCTACATTAATATACATGTTCCCTGCAGCTTCCAACATTAATGCGTCTCCATCTATGTCATCCACATATTCTGCGAAATCTTCTTCCAGCATGCCATCTTCAATAAAAGTAAACATCTCTGGCAGCTCAATTGTGGGAGCATCATTAACCGGTTCAACGTAAACCATGAATTCAGCTTCTACCTGATATTCTTCATCGCTTACGATTACATTAACTGCACTTTCACCATTCCAGTTCAGTACTGAAGTGATTTCATACAAACCACCGCGCTGCTCTATCATTATTATCTCTTCTGGATTATTATCTACACTGTACATCAACATCTCTGTATCAATATCAGTAAAGTATTCTTCCAGATTGATCAGATATGGTTCAAAATCCTCTTCCAGATATACATCTTCAAGTTCCATTACTATCTCTGGAGGATCGTTCACTGGCACTATTGTCAGACTCACCTGTGTCTCTTCACTAAATGCCATTCCATCGTAAGCACGATATGTGAACATATCTTCTCCGTTCCAGTTCTCATCCGGTTCATAATTGTAGAAACCTGTGTACTGCTCAGTCAATGTTCCATGACTTACTTCTGAGACTATTTCCACAGTTAGTGATTCTGGATAATTATCCGGGTCTTCATCATTATAAAGAATATCAAATGCCAGAAAATCATCCTCAAAACCTGTAAAGGCATCAGGAAGTGCTACTGGAGCCATGTTACCATATTCACTTACAATTATTGTGGTAATATCTTCTCCTGTTCCTGATTCATTATCCGTTACTGTTAAAGTTACTTCTGTCTCTCCAACTGGAAATCCAACTTCTGCTGCTTCACCAGTTGCAAAACCGCCTTCCCAGCTCCATTCCCAGCTTACTATCTCACCATCAATATCATAAGATCCACTGCCATCCAGCTCAATCAGTGCAAATCCTTCTGCATTTGCCTGGGCTTCATAAGGTCCGCCTGGAACTGCTATTGGATCATCATTTACTGATGTCACAACTACCATGACTTCAGCACTGGCAGTTAATCGGTCTATACCATCATCTACCATGAAGGTAAATAATTCTTCTCCATTCCAGTTCTCACCTGCTGTAAACGTTACCATATAGCCATCAATTATGGCTGAAATATTCATGCCACCTTCCACTGTTAATGTCAGCATGTCTTCATCTACATCACCAATATAAGGCAGGAAATCTACTTCCAGCATCTCATCTTCTGCAAAACTGAACATATCCGGTAATTCGATCGTAGGCGCATCAATTACTGGTTCTACTGCTATCATTACTTCAGCACTGGCAGTTGATCTGTCCATACCATCATCTACCGTGAAGGTCAAAAATTCTTCTCCATACCAGTTCTCTACGGCTGTAAATGTTACCAAATAGCCATCTATCGCGGCTGAAATATTCATGCCGCCTTCTACAGTTAAAGTCAGCATATCTCCATCAATATCACCAATATAAGGCAGGAAATCTACTTCCAGCATCTCATCTTCTGCAAAATTGAACATATCCGGTAATTCGATCGTAGGCGCATCATTTACTGGCATCACTGTCAGTATTACTTCTGCTTCCTGGCTGTAAGCCATACCGTCAAATGCACGGTAAGTAAACATATCAAAACCATTAAAGTCCATTATTGGTATATAATAGAAACTGCCGTCTGCCATCAATTCCAGTTCACCATGACCGACACCTGTTAATAATTCAGCGGTTAGAACATCCGGATATTCATCAGGGTCAAAATCATTAGACAGTACATTACCAGTCAGCATTGTATCTTCAAATCCCTCAAACATATCTGCCATGGCTACCGGAGGTATATTTCCATATTCCGATACAGTTACTGTGGTGCTTTCCATTCCGATACCATCTTCGTTATCTGTTACCGTAAGCTCTACTGTTGTTGTGCCAATCGGGAATAAACCAAAAATCATCATTCCTGAATCGGAACCACCTTCCCAGCTCCAATCCCAGGAAACAATATCTCCATCAATGTCATAAGATCCACTGCCATCCAGCTCAATTTCTGCAAAGCCTTCCGAATTTGCCTGGGCT
>CAZAHZ010000051.1:0-4143 GCA_964485055.1 uncultured Candidatus Cloacimonadota bacterium | reverse complement strand
CTTCTACAAAACTGAGCATATCCGGCAATTCTATCGTTGGTGCATCATTTACTGGTATCACTGCCAGCATTACTTCTGTTTCCTGGCTGTATGCCGATCCGTCAAAGGCTCTATAAGTAAACATATCTTCGCCATTCCAGTTTGCCTCGGTTGTATAAGTGAAGCTGCCATCTGCCATCAATTCCAGGATACCAAAACTGACATCTGTTAATAATTCAGCGGTTAAAACTTCAGGATATTCATCCGGATCAACATCATTAGATAGTACATTACCTGAAAGAACGGTGTCTTCTTCTCCTTCAAACATATCTGCTTCGGCTACCGGAGGAATATTTCCATATTCCGATACATTTACTGTGGTGCTTTCTATTCCGAAACCGCCTTCGTTATCTATTACCATTAGCTCTACTGTTGTTTCTCCAACCGGGAATAAATCCATTATCATCATTCCTGAGCCTGAACCGCCTTCCCAGCTCCAATCCCAGGAAACAATATCTCCGTCAATGTCATGAGATCCACTGCCATCCAGCTCAATTTCTGCAAAGCCTTCCGAATTTGCCTGGGCTTCATAAGGTCCACCCGGAACTGCTACAGGATCATCATTTACTGATTCTACCATTACCATTACTTCATCACTGGCTGTTAATCTTCCCATGCCATCATCAACCATAAAGGTAAATGGCTCTTCGCCATTCCAGTTCTCTACGGCTGTAAACATTACCATATAACCGTTTATTGTGGCTGAAATGTTCATGCCGCCTTCTACTGTCAATGTCAGCATGTCTTCATCAACATCACCAATGTATTGCATGAAATCTACTTCCAGCATCCCATCTTCTACAAAACTGAGCATATCCGGCAATTCTATCGTTGGTGCATCATTTACTGGATAAACTGTCAAATGGAATATATCTGATGCCTCTACCCGCATATTATCATCTACGAATACGGTGATATCAAGCTTTCCATTCCAGTTCATTACCGACGAAAGAGTTAATATTCCATTTGCTGTCTCTATCTCAACTGCTTCCGCATCATATTCCGCCCAGTAATTATAAAGATCGCCGTCAGGATCTGTAAAGTAATCCGATAATGTTAACATCACTGGCGCAAAATCCTCATCAAGCTCTATATCCGGTATTGGATTATAAACATAAGGCGGGTCATTGACTCCGATCACCAGCACACTGAATGTATCTGATATATATTCTCTATCAAAAGCATCGTAAGCTGTGATAGTCACACTTGTTGTGCCAATCCAATCTTCTATGCTTTCCAGATACATCATATTTTCTTCTATGCTGACAATAATTTCATTCATATTATAACCCGCTGTATAGCTCAAAACGTCTCCGTCCACATCACCAAAATAATTGTCCAGATTATCTGATACCATTTCAAAATCTTCATAAAGATCCAAATTCGGCAACTCTGTGATCAAATATGGCGGATCATTGACCGGTAATACTGTCAGAGTCATTATATCGCTGGCAGTTTCACGTGCAACATTGTCGGTTATTGTTATTTCTATTTCTACATCCCCATTGAAATCCTCTGGAGGAGTGATATATACTATTAAACCTTCGTAACTTAATTCCCAGCCTGGTTCTCCACTAAAAATGCTCAAATTAGATACTGATAAATCATCTCCATCAACATCTTCAACAAAAGGTTCTATGGAAAATTCAAATGTAGTATCTTCATCAAAACTGAAGATATCTAGCAACTCAATTGTCGGCGCATCATTCACTGGAATTACCACGATATCTACATTGACTTCGGCTACCTCCCTTCCCTGATTATCACTTACGACAATTATTATTGCATCTGTACCATTCCAGTTCTCTCCTGCACTAAAGGTGATAGCAAAGTCTTCTATGGCACTGATTATATAATCAACCTCATCCAAGTACATCACTAATTCATCACCATCTACATCGCTGATATATTCAGAAAAATCCACTTGTACAGATTCATCTTCATTAAAACTTATCGCCGGTTCAGAATAAGTAAATTCCGGTGCATCATTCACCGGACTTACTATCACCAGAACATCGTCACTTGCTGTTAATCTTCTTTCATTATCATCAACCGTAAAGGTCAGCATCTCTGTGCCGTTCCAGTTCTCTGTAGCTGTGAATAATACCGCTCCACCAATGATTGTTGCACTAACCTCTTCATTTCCCGCTACTGTCATAGTAAGCGGATTCATATCCGGATCCCAGATATATCCTTCGGTAACAAAATCTACTGCCAGACTGCCATCCTCATCAAACATAAAGTTATCCGGTAATTCGATTACTGGAGCTGCATTTCCGTTTTCTACCGTTATCACTACTTCGTCAGGCTCACTCCAGGCTTCTCCGTCACTTACTATCAATGAAATTGTAAAAGGTGTAGTTTCATCTACTTCCGGCGCTGTAAAGGTCGGGATCGCTGAAGTGGGGTCGCTTAATACTATACCCTCAGGAGCACTCCATAAAAATTCCAGATCAGGAATAAATATTGTTGTTACTGCAAATATATAAGGATCCAAGCCACTTCCGATAAACATATCAGCCACAAAGTCCACCTCACCTTCCACGTCATAGATCATATCTGCACTGGCATCATAAAACTTAAAGGTTAAGGTCTCACCACTTGTTACATCGCTGTAAACCATCGGCATGAAAAATGTCTGGTCAAAATACTCCATATATTGGACGCCACCATTACTCTCCTGGGCTATTCCGCGACATTCCTCACCTACAAAAGCTCCGATCATGTCATTTACATCTTCACTCTGAACTCCATCTACTACGACTACTCCCCAGATAAAACCGCTATATTCATAATCAGGATAATAAAATGGCCAGTCTGGTACATCCCGATTTACCTCTCCGTCCGGATCATAAGAAGCTGTTCCATTTAATTGCACCAGATCACCTTCTATTACTGTCTGATCTTCTCCCGCATCAGCCACTGGTGGAATATTTCCGTTTTCTACCGTGATCACTACTTCATCAGCCTCACTCCAGCTCTCTCCGTCACTTACTGTCAATGAGATTGTATAATATGTAGTCTCCGTTACTTCTGGAGCTGTAAATGTCGGCATTATAGCCGTTACATCACTTAGCTCGATACCTTCGGGTGCTGACCATAAGAAATCCAGATTTGATGTTATCACTGTGGATACTTCAAATACAATCGGATTATTTCCATCTCCATAGGTCATGTCTGCTACGAAATCTAATGTCCCATCTACTTCATAAACTGCATCTGTCTCTGCATCATAATATAGAAATTCTATTGTTTCTCCGCTGGTTACATTGCTGTAGATCATCGGCAGGAAAATTATATGATCAAAATACTGAGTATAATCAAATACTGAACCGCTTGCCAGGCTGGCAATTCCTCGGCATTCATCATCTACAAAGCAACCCAGCATTCCAGTCATTATATCTACTTCCACTCCATCCAGTTCAATTATTCCCCAGACCGAGCAACTGTATTCATAATCTGCATAATTATATGACCAGTCTGGGATTTCACGGCTTTCCTCTCCATCCGGATCATAAGAACCACTGCCGTTTAATTGGACAAGATCGCCCTCTGTTACGGTCTGATCATCTCCCGCATCTGCTACTGGTGGCATATTACCTAAAGCAGCTTCCAGAAATACCATTGTATTGCCATTTATCGTATAATTTCCTGTCCACGTCCCTATAGGTGTTGCTGTAATTTCCGTTAATTCCACTCCTAAGCTCGCATCCCAAATACGATATATTACTGGATGATTCATTATATATCCATTTAATACTACCGCATTTTGATCTGAGTCCAGAGATGCCACTACTACATATGGTGCTGCACCTTCTACTATTGTCGCTCCCACACATATCTCTGTGCCGGCAGTGTTTACATCAAATACGGCTACTTCATCTCCTGGTTCTAATGCTACTCCTCCTGATGTTGTTGCATAGGCTGATATCGTATGAGGTAAAAATGGGTCACCTGTCCAGACTGTTGTGAAATGCGGCTCTGCCGGTCCTGTTGTACTTACTTCAAATACAGTCGGATTATTTCCATCTCCATAGACCATATCGGCTACAAAAGCTAATGTCCCATCTACTTCATAAACCTCATCTGTATCTGCATCATAAT